>WTAK01000384.1 GCA_013139625.1 Candidatus Delongbacteria bacterium
TGCGTTGCCTTATATGACTTTTACTGTGATAATTGATGACTTCCTCCCGAATCACGATTTTAAGTCAATAAATTTTATGGTTGCAATAATATTTACGTTGGTAATAGTACTTGCATTTATTGATTTCTTTGTGGGCTATATTATGACCTATATGGGAGCAATGGTGTCATTCGATATTAGGAATTATCTTCTAAGACATCTACAGAGTCTTTCATTGAAATTCTACTCTGACAGAAACAGTGGAGAAATACTTGAACGATTGAATATGGATGTTGCTGCAATACAAGGTATTTTAACTAATGAACTGGTATCTTTTGTAACAAATATCACAAAATTTATATTCCTTACTTTTGCCATATTCTACATTAACCCATATTTGGCACAATATATGTTCGTTATGGTGGCTATTCAATCGGTGATCGTTTTCTTTGCTATCAGAAAGATGCATAAAGATATCATAATAACTCGTGAGAAAGAGTCTAAACTTATCGGATATCTGCAGGAAAGAGTAACAATGGTAAAAGTCATTCAAGTTTTTGTCAAGAAAAAATATGAAGAGACCATACACGGATTTAAATCGGATAAGATAATAGATCAGGCTTTGAAAGTTGCTTCCGTAAGAAGTCAACTTAGAGCAATAACAATGTTCCTGAGAAATATGACACCTATAGTCGTACTTTGGGTAGGCAGTTATATGATGATTATGGACAGACTGTCAATCGGTGCTCTGATAACTATGTGGTTTTATTCTGTTCTATATATTTGGCCGGTATTCAGTATTGTCATGGCATTGAATAGATTTCAAGAGAGTGTTGTGGGTATCCAAAGGGTAAAAGCTTACCTTGATGAAGAGCCTGAAGTAAAAGAAATAGAAAACCCAATCAAAAAAGCTAAGATCACCGGTGATATAAAGTTTGATAATGTTGATTTCTCTTATGAAAAGAATAAGCAAATATTATTCGATATAAACCTTCATATAAAAGCTGGTGAAACTGTAGCCTTTGTTGGAGAATCCGGCAGTGGAAAATCAACAATAACGAACCTAATATTTAGATTCTACGATCCAAACTCAGGTGAAATTCTTATTGATAACAAACCATTGAAGAACTACAGCCTTAGATTATTAAGAAAAAATATTGGAGTTGTTTTCCAGGAAACTGATATGTTCGTAGCGACTCTGAGAGAAAATTTAGCTTATGGAGCAGTGAAAAGAGTTTCTGATGATGAGATCATGGAAGCAGTGAAGATGTCTTTACTTGATGAACTAGTTGCCAAGTTACCTGATGGATTAGATACAATGGTCGAAGAGAAAGGTAAGAATTTCTCTGGTGGTGAAAAGCAAAGAATATCTATTTGTCGATTGATCTTAAGAAAACCTAATATCGTTATATTCGACGAAGCAACTTCTGCATTAGACAGTAAGGCTGAAAGTATGATCCAAAAAACTATGGAAAAAGTTATGCAGGGACCTACTTCTATAATAATTGCACATAGACTCTCTACCGTAATTGATGCTGACAAGATCTTTGTCTTTAGAGATGGAAGGATCGTTGAAACAGGTTCACATAGCGAATTAATAGCAAAGGGTAATGAATACAAAAGATTGTGGGATGAACAATTAAAAGTACACAATCACAACGAAAATTAAAAATTATCCCGTAGGGTCGGGCTCCTATGCCCGACCGGATGGGATTAAAAATTATGAAAAAAAATAAAGAAAAAAACAAATATGATATAAGCTACAAACAGCTATTCAAACGAATGCCAAAGCTTTATCAATTTATGAAAAAGTACAAATTAATTATACTTGGTTTAGGAAGTTTTGATGTTATTAGTCAATTCCTGATCATTCTTCCACCGATAATAATCCAATACTCAATTGATGAAGTTATACCTTTCAAAGATATTTATTCTATCAATATACTATTCGGAATGATCGTTTTTATGTACCTTACAAGAAGTGGTCTTTTCCTTGGACATATTTACATAAGATGGTACTTACAATATCATATTAGAAAAGATATTAGAGAAAAACTATTCAATTCATTGCTGGTTCAAACTCCTACATTCTTTTCAAAAAGGGTTTCGGGAGAGATTACTTCCAGAATGAATAATGATGTTGGCAGTGTTTCATATCTGGCATCAGATGCGTTCTTTGATCTACTTAATACATTCCTGCAGATATTCTTTTCATTAGCTACACTTTTTTACTTAAGTTGGAAAATAACTATTGCAATACTTGTCTTGGTTGGATTCCAATATATTTTTGTAAGTATCGTCATGAGCTACTTTAAAAAATATAGAAAGAGAGTTTCAGAGAAATGGGGTAAATTGTTAGGTTATTTACAAGAAGTCCTTTCCAACGTTAAGATCGTAATGGCTTTTGGTAATGAGAACTATGAAGCTGCAAGGCATACTTCTAAAAGTCGTGATTATATCAAAGATAATATTAAACTTGGTGTAACTAACAGAATGTTCGAAGTTGTAGCTACATTATTCTGGTGGGCTTTTTACCTTGTAATAATCCTTTATGGACTAAGATTAATCTCAACTGGTGAAATTACTATTGGGATTTTAATAGCTTTTATTATGCTCGTAAAAAACTTCTTTGAACCTATATTTGGTCTAAGTGGAACAATAATCTACGTTATCGGTGCTTTTGTTTCAATAGACAGGATCTATGAATATATCGAATCTCCAAGCGAATTAGCTATAGTTGAGAATCCTAAGATATTAACTGATCCAAAAGGTAAACTCAGCTTTGAAAACATTAAATTCAGGTATGAGAAAGAGAAAGATCTGATAGCATTAAAAGGTGTGAGTTTTGAGATCGAGGATGGTAAATCTGTCGCACTTGTAGGTCACAGTGGTGCCGGAAAATCA
>WTAK01000014.1 GCA_013139625.1 Candidatus Delongbacteria bacterium
GCATTCCCAATATTTCAAATACTTTCTCTTGAATTTCAGAGTTATGTATTCTGATACTTCCTGAAGCTAATTCAATTCCATTTCCGACAAGGTCATACAGTTGACCAAGAATTTTATCGAGATTAGTTTTATTCAGCATATCCTGCAAAAATTCAGGCTTCGGCATAGTGAACATATGATGCATGGCATCCCATTTATTTTCTTCTTCATTGAATTCAAACATTGGAAAATCTGTTATCCAGCAAAATTTATGCTCTTTCGGATCGTAAAGTTTTAATTCTTCAGCAAATCTGATACGGACAGCACCTAAAACTTTATTAGCAATGTTCTCGGTGTCGGCTCCAAAGAAGATCATACCATTACCTTTAAGTTCAGATCTGGAAATAATTTCACTGACCTCAGTTTCACTTAAGAATTTTGATATTCCACCTTCTAACTTTCCATCAATAAGTTTTGTAAAAGCTAAACCTTTAGCACCTAAGTGCTTTGCATATTCTTCATATTTACCAATTTGCTTTCTACTATAATTTTCAAGCTCAGGAACTGCTAGAAATTTTACGCAGGGAGCTCCTGAAAAAACTTTAAATTCAGAACTTCGTGTAATATCAGTTATGTTCTTAAGTTTTAATTCGTAACGAAGATCAGGTTTGTCCACTCCATAATTATCCATTGCAACCTGATAAGGCATACGTTCAAAAGGAATTTTAATTTCAATTCCAGCCGCATCTTTGAATAAAGAAGCAAACATACCCTCTGCTAAGGCAAATATTTCATCTTGTGTAACAAAACTCTGCTCAATATCTATTTGAGTGAATTCAGGTTGTCTGTCTTTTCTAGAATCTTCATCTCTGTAACATCTTGCTATTTGAAAGTATTTATCCTGTCCTGATACCATCAATAATTGTTTATATATCTGAGGTGATTGAGGTAAAGCAAAAAAACTGCCTGGATATAATCTTGATGGAACTAAGTAATCTCTGGCACCTTCAGGAGTACTTTTACTAAAAGTCGGAGTTGCAAATTCAATAAATCCTTTGTCAGACAAATAATTTCTAACCGACATAGAAACTTTATGCCTGATCAATAAATTATTTGTCATTTTTTCACTTCTAAGATCTAAATATCTGTATTGAAGTCTTAAATCTTCTTTTGCGTCAGATCGTCCATCCAAAAAGTTGAAAGGAGGTGTCAAAGATTCATTTTCGATAAATATGTCAGTTGCATTGATCTCTACTTCACCTGTCGCCAAATTTCTATTCGCTTGAGGTTTTACCTGAACAATACCAGTGATAGTTACAACAAATTCATTTCTACATTTTGAAGCAATATCAATTATCTCCGATGAAATTTTTTCAGGATCGAAAAGTACCTGTGTTATTCCATATCTATCTCTAAGGTCAAAGAATAATAATCCGCCTAAATTTCTATATTTATGTATCCATCCGGATAAAATGACTTTATTGTTCTCATTAGTTTTTCTTAGCTCACCGCAGTTATGAGTTCTTTTCATTTAATTTACTCCATATATCGTAATTATTTTGTGTTTGGAAAATAAAGTTATTTGATCATAAAATCAACTAAAATTCATTTATTATTAAGTTGCACCTTAAACTACATTTTATTAAATTAAAAAAAGAAAAATAATTTCAGGATATATCTATGAAAAAAATCTATTTATTATTTCCAATATTGATCTTCATACTCTTCGGATGTAAGATAACCGGAAAATATGAGATTGATCAGGACGGAAAGGGAACAGGAAAGATCATAGTTGAGAATTTTAACAAAATGATTTTTTTGTCTAGATTGAACGAGGATAAAAAGTATAGTAAAATTGAGATAACATCAATAGATTCAATATCCCCGGACATTTTCGAAGTAAATATAAAGTGGAATAAATTCGAAGATGTTTTCCAGAGTATGAAAATCTTAGAGGATGGGAATATCGAGCTGGATCTTGGACAATCAGATTTTCCAGTTGAAGTAGAGATAGATGGTGTTATTGATCAAAAAAAATCTACCGGAGAATTATTAAGTACTGATAAAATGAAATTTAAGTATGGTAAGGCGATCCTAACATATTTACCGGAAGAGAACTTTAGCATTGTTAAATTATTGGTAATAAGTGTCATAGTATTGGGAATGTATTTTATGTTCTTCAAAAAACAAAAATAACATCTTGACAATTAAAAAAAAACAAAGTAACTTTATGGCTCAATTTTAGGCTTGAAGTAAGCCGAAAATTAGAAAAGAAAAGTAAAAACTAAAATAATACAATAAAACGGAGGAAAAAATGACTGAATATTTTGTTAAAGGTGGACCTTTTATGTGGCCAATCCTAATTCTTTTTGTAATCGGGATCGTAATCAGCCTTTACAAACTTTTCTCTCTTCTAGGAACTGGGAAAAATGCCGGTGAGTTAATGAAGGAAGTAAAAAAAGCAATAGCATCTGGCGGTGCTGAAAGTGCTCTAAGATTAGTTCAAGGTGGAAAACCTGTTGAAGAACTTGTTAATGCCGGACTTAAGAATATGAAGTATGGTATTGAGAATGTTGAAAAAGCAATTGTTAACGAAGGTGGAATTCAGTCAACTTACTTATTTGGTGGTATGATCTGGATGTCTACAGTAGTTCAGTTAGCGCCTATGATCGGTTTCCTTGGTACAGTTTGGGGAATGGTTGGAGCTATGGATGCAATCGCTGCGGCTAATGATATTTCTCCATCTATTGTTGCTGGTGGTATTTCAGAAGCACTTTTAACAACAGCATTTGGACTAGTAGTAGCAATTATTATTCAAACGGTTCAGAATATTTATCAATCAATTATTGATAGCAGAATTCTTGACTTAGAAGAGACAAGTGTGGCTTTAGTTGAAACATTAATTGAAACAGAATCTAACTAAAAAATAAGAGAGAATACCAATGCTAAAAAAACCTGAAAGAAAGGTTGGGGATTTCAACGCATCTTCGATGGCGGATATTACTTTTTTATTACTTATTTTCTTTCTAGTGACAACGACTATATCTTCAGAGAAAGGTATCCTGTTCGTCCTTCCTCAAAAAGCTGACCAGACTGAAGGTGTCAAAGTGAAGGGTGTTGTGAATATCCTTTTAAATGATGATGATGATGTGCTTCTTGGAAAGAAAGGAAAAGAAGAAGAAGTAAATATTCAACAAGTTAGAGATAGATTGCAAATACTTAGCAGGGAAATCGCGGCACAAGGAGATTCTATTATTGTTTCTATTAAGTTTACTCCTGGATCAACATATAAAAATTATATCGAGATACTTGATCAGGTAAGAAGTGCCAAGATCACTAGAATATCCCTAGCACAATAAAATTCAAAATGGAAGAATTATGATACCTAGTAAAAAGAAAAAGGAAACAGCTCAAATATCAACGGCATCAATGCCTGATATTATCTTTATGCTTTTGATCTTTTTTATGGTTAGTACAGTGTTTCGTGAGTTCAGAGGGATTCCTGTGAAAATACCTTCAGCAGTAAATGCGAATAAGATTGAAGGTAAAAGAAATATTACTTATTGTTACATAGATGTCAATAAAAGGATCATGATTGATGATAAGTTACTAACTACTAAAGAACTTACTCCAATGATGTATTTAAAGCGTACGCAAAATCCAAGAGTAATCGTTTCACTTAAGGTTGATGAAAATGCAAAAAATTCTATACTGGATCAAGTTCAGAAATCTTTACAGGAAGCTGATGCTAGAAGGATCGTTTATGCTTCAACTACCAAATAAATGACTGTATAATTGTAATGTATTGAAAATGAATCAGGAGTAATAATGGCTCACAAAGTAGGAAAATTACACGATAAGGCTTTAAAGTTGGAAGAGATTTCGACCATTGTTGTGTTCATTCTTCTGACATTTGTATTCGCGATGTTTCATAAATTTGAAACTCAAGTTATTGATGAAGGCATACGAGATATAGATATTATAGTTGAAAAGGTTGAAATTACTGAACAGGTTAAGAAAACTATTAAACCTGCATCCGTAAAGATCCCGATCGCTGTAGAAGATGAGGATGAAATAGATGAAGATAATGAAATAGAGATCGAAACAACAGATCTTGCATTTAATGATCCACCACCTCCACCACCTCCACCACCTTCGGTAGATGATGAGGAGATCTTTGATTTCTATGCTATACAAGAAAAACCAGAGATGATGTCGGGTGAAAATAAGAAGATACAAAGATATCTATTTAAGAACTATCCACCTTTAGCTAAAAGGAGTGGCGTCTCCGGCAAAGTTAGGCTGAAATGGGTTGTAAATAAAGATGGATTGCCAACAGATGTTATTATTGTAAAAGAGAAGCCAAAGGACATGGGTTTCGGTAAAGTAGCACAGAAAGCTATTCAACAATCAAGATACAAACCGGGAATGCAAAGGGATAAGCCGGTTGCAGTTCGAATGGCTCGATGGATAAACTTTAAAACGAAATAATACAATGTATAAAAAGGTCTGAGATTCTCAGACCTTTATTTTTTGGAGTAATTAATATGAAGGTCTTAGTTGTTGGGTCAGGTGGAAGAGAGCATTCTATATTGAGCAAATTGAATGAAAGTAAAACAGTTAAAAAATTATATTGTCTTCCTGGAAATGCAGGAACGGGAGAAATAGCTGAGAACATTGTAATTCATGATATGAATATAGATAAGTTAATTGATTTTGTTAAATCAAACGGTATAGATCTTACTGTAATAGGTCCTGAGCAACCATTAATAGATGGATATGCTGACCGTTTTATAGAAGAAGGTCTAAATGTCTTCGGTCCGGAAAGTAAAGCTGCGATGATAGAAGGTAGTAAAGCATTTTCAAAAGACCTTATGAAGAAGTACAATATTCCTACAGCAAGATATCAAAATTTTACAGATTATGACAAAGCAAAAGATTATTTATCAAAGCAAAGTATACCTATAGTAATAAAAGTTAGCGGACTGGCTGCTGGCAAAGGTGCTGTTGTATGTTTTACTGAGGAAGAAGCTCATTTAACATTGAAAGGCATGATGGTAGATAAAGAGTTCGGAGATGCAGGTAATGAAGTTGTTATAGAAGAGTTCTTAACCGGTGAAGAAGCATCTATCTTTGCAGTATCAGATGGAAATTATTATAAAGTACTTCCATCAGCTCAAGATCATAAAGCTATATTTGATGGAGATAAAGGACCGAATACAGGTGGGATGGGAAGTTACTCACCTGCACCGATAATCAATGATAGTTTGTTGAAAGAAATAGAGAACAACATTATAGCTCCTTCTTTTGAAGCAATGAAAAAAGAGAATAGGACTTATAAAGGAGTTCTGTTTATTGGTTTGATGATAACACCGGAAGGTCCAAAAGTCATAGAATACAATTGTCGATTTGGTGATCCCGAAACTCAGGTTATATTGCCTAAATTTGATGGCGATCTAGCTGAACTGTTGATGAAAGTTGCCAGATCAGAATTTACAAAAAATGAAATATTACCAATGAAAAGCGATCATTATTTATGCTTAGTACTTGCATCAGGCGGTTATCCGGGTTCTTATGCTAAAGGGCATATTATTGAAGGATTGGATAATATAGAAGAAGGTTCTTCTGTTATTCATGCAGGAACAAAGAGAGATCATGAAAATATAGTTACATCAGGCGGAAGAGTCCTTGGAATTGTTTCTCAGGGATCAACACTGAAAGAGTCAAAAGATAGATCATACAAAATGGCCGAACAAATAGATTTTAGAGACAAATACTATAGATATGATATCGGTGACAAGGGTATCAAGAGATATAGTACTATTTAACACTGCTATCAAATTTTGAATATATTGTAGTAAACATACTAATAATCAGATAAATATTATTTTTCATTTGCATTTTCACTAGAAATTTGCTATGTTACTAATATAGGATAGATTGTTTTAGTAGTTTTCTAACGTCTTAATTCGGAGGTATCAATGAGTTGGAATGTTGGACATATAGCAGAAAAAAATAGTAAATTAGCCCAAATATCTACTCTGGTAGTGTTTGTTCTACTGACAATAATGTTTGCGGTATTTCATAAATTTGAAACAACCATGATCGATGGTAATATTAATATTATTGAAATTGACATTATAGATGTAGATATAACAGTTCAACCTGATGTTAAACAGACAGTTGAACCAACCATGTCAAAAATCCCGATAGCAGCTGAAGATGATGAGGAAATAGAAGATGATGTAGAATTTGAAATAGAAGATACTGAGTTTGATGCAAGTACATTACCGCCACCACCACCTTCTTTTGCAGGGGGAGATGATGAAATCTTTGATTTCTTTGCAATACAAGAAAAGCCAATTATGACTACGAAGGCTAGAAGAAATCTATCAAAGTATATTTTAAAGAATTACCCTCCTTTAGCTAAAAGGAGTGGAGTCTCCGGTACTGTAATACTCCAATTCATATGCTCTAAAGAAGGAATCCCAACTAAGATCAACATAGTAAAAGAGAAACCAAAAAATATGGGATTTGGAGAGGTAGCTGTAAAAGCATTGGAACAGACGATGTTTTCACCTGGAATGCAAAGAGACAAACCGGTTGCTGTGAGAATGAAATTACCAATTAAATTCACTACTAAATCAAATTAGCTTCTAAGATCAAAAATTTATTTACTAATTTAAGGGCTCACGGAGTCCTTTTTTATTTGTAAAACATGATTGCATAATTTTGTTTACATCTTTATATTCAAGAGTGAATAAGTTAATCAAATTAGAAATAAACTTGATTGTATCAAATATCAAGAATTATGGAGGAAAGATGAGAAGATTATTAGCATTATTTATGATCATATTATCGTTTAGTCTATTTTCACAGAGTGAACTTTCTGCAGAAGAAATGGCAATGTTTAAAAGTAATGTAGTTATTCCGCAACCTTCTGAGATAATAATGGCTTTGGATAGGCTTTCAGAAGTAAATTGGAAGGAAATTGTAAAGTATGATTACACAGCCAATTATGCAGAAAATTATAAGATAGCTTTGAATTTGGGTGCGAGAGTTGCTCAGGGTTTTATAGCCATTCAAGCAGAGGATAGAAGAAACACAGGCGAAATGTTCAGCGTCAGCAGAGATCTTGCCGAAAATTTTGGTGCAAACAGTGAGATGTTCATTGATAAGGATCAAATATCAAACCTTCTAAATGATGGTAAGTGGATGGAACTTAGAGGGATCTTAGATGGAATACATTTAGATATAAAAGTTGAAATGAAGAAGTATGATCCTGACTATGTGGCTTTAGCAAGTATTGGCGGATGGATAGAAGGATTGCATGTTGTTACAAAAGCTTTATTATCAAACTACTCTGAGGATGCTTCAACTATTCTTTATCAACCTGAATTGATCGAACATCTTGCAGCAGAAATACTTAATGTAAAAGAAATTAATAGGAATAATCCTGAAGTAAAGTTAATTAACCAGGAAATGCCTAAGATACAGAAACTTTGTGATACGGGTTTTGGAAATCCGATTCCACTTGAAAATATCAAGCAACTTTCAAAGATCAGTACTAATTTAATAAACGTTATTGTTGCTGAAACAAAGAAAGAAGGGAAGAACGATGATATAAAAGAAGATTCAAATATCGCAGGTATTCCTATAGCAGTTTTTGTAGCTTTACTTGTTGTTTTCTTTATCATCATTAAGAAGAAAAAGAAAGGAGGGGAATAATGAAATTTGAATTATTAAAATTGAAGAGTTCTTTTCTAATTTTTTTATCTATCATACTGATAGGATCATCTTCATTTATTTTTTCTCAGGATGATGATGACTGGGAAGAAAGCGAAACAGATATTGAATTCTTAGCAGGTGAATCAAAGAAAGAAATGCTGAAAAAAGAATATTATACTAATGGTGATGTGAAGTCAGGGTATTTTAGCGAAAGTAAGAATGTTTATGCAACGTTTACATTATACAAAGGTAACTCTTATGCATTTTCTATTGGAGCAGCTGATAATGCCGATAAGCTTAAAGGTT
>WTAK01000321.1 GCA_013139625.1 Candidatus Delongbacteria bacterium
TTGGAAACAAATTTAATCGATCGAAAAACAAGAGTAGCTTATCAAAAAAAGATAGCATCAGTAAATAAATTGATGGAAATTAATTCGTTAGTCTCAATGTTAGCTGCAGTGTCAGAGATTAAAGAAATTGATAAGATAAAAAAAGATAATTTAATAAATTATCAAAATTTATATTTGAGGAATGTAAATAGATTTGAAACTGTAAAAGATGATTTTAGTAGAGTAAAATCTTATTTAGCGATCAAAGAAAAAGAAGTTCTGGATTTACAATTCAAAGATATTGAGAAACTGCTAAATTCTGAAAGTTATGAAAGATTTGATACTGCATCAGATATATTGGATTTAGTAGAAGATAAGTTCAAAGTTGCTGTTTCAGGGAAGAAAGATAGGATCACAACATACCTTACTACCGAGGTCGATGGTCTTAAAGGTTATGTTTGGGAAGAAGATCTTCAAGTAATTAGAGAGGGGTCTGAATTTGTTATTGCAGAAGCTCAAAAGTCTAATGATTTTAATAATTTAAATTTAGACAAATTTAAAAAAGATGAAAAAATAAATTCGAAAAAGAAGACGATAGATGATTTTATTAAATATTTGATAGACTCATCTTCAGATACAAAAAAAGAACATAAAGCTAAGTTGGCACGAATTATTAAGCAGTCCGAAACATTCTACAGAAGAGATGTTTCCCTTAAAAAATTTGAGGAGTTTACGAAAGATTCAAAATATATGCTTGATGGGAATACTTCTAAATCTAAGCCAGAGTCTAAATCGAGAATTTCCTCTCTATTGAGGTGGGCTGTGTTAGCTTTAATATCTATTATTTCAATTTTTTTATTTATGGTCAATGCATCGAATAGTAAAGATTACAATTTGAAAAAAGGGAAAAAATATCTTAATTATGTATCTTCTGTTGCTAAATTTTCAAGAAAATCAGGTGCTAGCTTAAGCAAAAATAAAATTAGAAAAAGAATATTTGCGGCTAAGGAAGATCTTCAAATATTGAATTTAACGGATTCCACAGTTACAATTAATTATAAAGGGAATATTTTAAAAGCTGATTTTTGATCAGTCTGAATTAGATACTTTTTAAGGTCATCAAAAAAATATTTCAAAAATCTACAAAAATAGCTTGACAATTAAAAAAAATACATTTATCTTTGCAATCCGTAAAACGAATGCTAATGTAGCTCAGTTGGCTAGAGCAGCTGATTTGTAATCAGCCGGTCGGGGGTTCGAGTCCCTTTATTAGCACGTTGTGGGTCAGTGTCCGAGTGGCTAAAGGAGGCAGACTGTAAATCTGTTAGCGTATGCTTACGGTGGTTCGAACCCATCCTGGCCCACTAAATATCTAGATTAGTCAAGCGGGAATAGCTCAATTGGTAGAGCATCAGCCTTCCAAGCTGAGGGTCGCGAGTTCGAGCCTCGTTTCCCGCTCATTAAAGAAATGTAAAATGCAAGTTTGATAGAAATTAGGCTTGCACTTTTTTTTCGCAGTCTGCTTACTTAGCTCAGGCGGCAGAGCACTTCCTTGGTAAGGAAGAGGTCAGCAGTTCAAGTCTGCTAGTAAGCACTTACAAAAGAATCGTAGGGGAGTAGTGATGAGAGAATTAGTAACATTAGCTTGCACGGAATGTAAAAGAAGAAATTATACTACAGACAAAAATAAAACAACTCATTCAGCGAGAGTTGAATTTAAGAAATTCTGTAAATTCTGCAAGAAGCATACTATGCATAAAGAAACAAAATAATTTCTGAAAGCGTATTATAAAATTTAAGGAAATATTAATTTCCGTTAAAGTATTACAGGTGTTTAGCTCAGTCTGGTTAGAGCACCGGTCTCCAAAACCGGGTGTCGGGGGTTCGAATCCCTCAATGCCTGCAGAATAAACTAGAGGTTCGAATGGTAAAAGTAATAGGTTATTTCAAATCATTAGTTGCAGAAATGAAACTTATAAGTTGGCCTAAAAAGCCGGAAGTTTGGGGTTCAACAAAGATAGTAATAGGGATGACACTAATCCTTGTTCTTTTTGTTTTTCTCTCAGACCAAATATTGAATTGGCTGATGGGGCTATTCTTATAATTAATGATTAATAGGATAAATTTTGAGTGCTAAGTGGTATATATTACATGTTCTTACGGGTGAAGAGTTGAGGACGAAAGAGTTTTTAGAAAGTGAAATTGACAGATTGCACTACGAAAACGAAATTGAAGAAATTTTTGTTCCTTCTGAAGAAGTTGTTCAGATGAGAAATGGCAAAAAGGTGAAGAAAACGAGATTGTTTTACCCGGGTTACATTTTTATAAACTGTCACCTGAACAGAATAATTGAGCATTTTCTTCTTAGTAACACTAAGGTACTTAATTTTGTGGGTCCTAAAAATAAACCACAGCAATTATCAAGAAAAGAAGTAGATAGAATGCTTGAAAAAGCAAAGGCTACAGAAGGTAAGGAAAAGGTTGAAAATATTTATAAGATCGGTGATTTTGTTAAGATCGTAGATGGTCCATTTAGTGATTTTAGCGGAGTAATTGGTGAGATCAATGAAGAAAAACAAAGATTAAAGGTTATGGTAACTATCTTTGGTAGAAGTACTCCTGTAGATCTGAACTTTCTTCAAGTTAAATACGAATGATAGATTAAATTTAATAAATTAAGGATATAACATGGCTAAGAAAATAATTGGCTTTATCAAGTTGCAATTACCTGGCGGTAAAGCAACACCAGCTCCACCTGTCGGTCCAGCTCTTGGGCAGAAAGGTGTTAATATTATGGAGTTTTGTAAAACATTTAACGCAAGAACTAAAGATAAACAAGGTGATGTCATACCTGTTGTGATTACTGTTTATCAAGATAAGTCGTTTACGTTTATAATGAAAACTTCACCAGCATCAGTTCTAATAAGAAAAGCACTTAAGCTTGAGAAGGGTTCAGCTGTACCTAACTTGGATAAAGTTGGTACTATTACGAGAGCTCAGTTAGAAAAGATCGCTGAAACAAAAATGGAAGATCTAAATGCTAATGACATGGATGCTGCTGTAAAAATTATTGCAGGAACATGCAGGAGTATGGGTGTAAATGTAAAAGGTGTTAATTAAAAGAAATGCGATAATTGCCGGAGCAAATCTTTTGTTACAAAACGTAGAGGAACAAAATGAAAAACACGAAAAGAATTAAAAAAATGCTAGAATATTCTCCAAGCAGAATTTCTTTAGAATTGAAGAATGCTGTAGAGATGTGTAAGTCAAATGCAACGGCCAAATTTGATGAAACTATAGAGCTAGCAGTTAATCTAGGTGTTGATCCTAGACACGCTGACCAGATCGTAAGGGGAGTTGTTTCACTTCCTCATGGTACAGGAAAAGAAGTAAAAGTTCTTGTATTTGCGACTGAAGAAAAAGCTAAAGAAGCTCTTGATGCGGGTGCTGATTACGCAGGATTCGAAGAGTATATGGAAAAAATACAAGGTGGCTGGACAGATATTGATGTAATAATTGCAACTCCAGATATGATGGGAAAGATCGGAAGACTTGGTAGAGTTCTAGGTCCTAGAGGATTAATGCCTAATCCTAAGAGTGGAACTGTTACACCAAATGTTGCACAAGCAGTAAAAGAAGTTAAAGCTTGTAAGATTGATTTTAGAACTTAGAAGAAAGGTATTATTCATGTTGGTGTTGGGAAAGCTTCATTTCAAGAAATCCAGCTAGAAGAGAATATTCAAGAGTTCATTAAGAAAATAATGGCGTTAAAACCTAGTGCCGCTAAAGGTGTTTATGTACAGAAAATAACTTTATCTTCTACAATGGGTTTGGCTTATGATATTGAGCCAGCTGGTATAATTGCCAGTATAAGCTAAATTGAAGAATTATAATCGGAGTAAAAAATGGCTGAAGTAACAAATGAAAATATTAAACAACAAATTCTTGAAAAACAAGAGATAGTAAATGTTATCAAGCAGAAATTGTCTGAATCATCGGCATTTTATGTTTCAAGATATGATGGTATCAATGTTGAGGATATTTCGAGACTAAGAAAAGAACTTAAAGTAGCTAATTCTGAAATGAAAGTTTATAAAAACACATTAGTTAAACTAGCATTGAAAGATGAAGAATACAGTGAAAACTTTGATTCTCTCTTACTAGGTCCAAACTCAATTACATTCGCGTATGAGGATCCTTCTTCTGCGGCTAAAGTTCTTTTTGATTTTGCAAAAAAGAATAAAAGTCTTGTGGTCAAAGGTTGTCTTTTTGACAAAGTGTTTTATGGTGAAGATAAGATGTCTGTAATTAAAGACCTTCCATCAAAGCATACATTATTGTCAATGCTTGCAAATGTATTGAATGCACCTATGTCAAAAGTAGCAAGAACGTTGGATGCTTTGAGAGAAAAGAAAGAGCAAGAGTAAATATAAAATATTAATAATAAAATGAAATCGGAGGATTTTGTGCAAGAGATATTAGACAAATTGGAAAAAATGACAGCAATGGAATTGTCTGAGCTTGTAAAAGCTATCGAAGAGAAATTCGATGTAACAGCAGCAGCAGCAACTGTAGTAGCAGGTGGAGCAGTAGCGGATTCAGCAGAAGAAGAAAAAACAGAATTTGATGTAATTCTTCTTTCTTCTGGGGATAAGAAAATCGCTGTTATCAAGGTTGTAAGAGAGCTTACAGGTTTAGGTCTAAAAGAAGCGAAAGGATTAGTTGATGGATGTCCAAATACTGTTAAAGAGGCTGTGTCAAAAGATGAAGCTGAAAAGGTTAAAGCTCAAATAGAAGAAGCAGGTGGTCAAGCAGATCTTAAGTAATATTATAAAAAATTAAAGCTAAAT
>WTAK01000341.1 GCA_013139625.1 Candidatus Delongbacteria bacterium
AGCTGTCTCCTGAAGTGTTTCGTTATCAATATCAGTAATATAATTGTTGCAATATTCTAAGATATCTTTCTCTTTAAGCAATGGGAAAGTCGTGTTTTGACATCTTGAGATAATTGTATCTAATAAAAAAGCTGGGTTTTCAGAGATCAAGAAGAAATACATATTTGCCGGTGGTTCTTCTAATATTTTCAGTAAAGCATTCTGAGCTTCTTTATTCATTTTCTCAGGTGATGATATAATAATGAATTTCTTGTACTTTGACAGTGAATTAAATTGAGAGAAATACTTTATCTCGTTAATCTGGTCTAAAGTTATAAATCTTCCAAGTTTGAAGGTGAATTTAGAATATCCGTTCTTTTTACCTTTTTCTTTCAGATCATCTGCGACAGCCTTATTCTTTTCTCTGATCGCTTTATCACCATCACTTTTCTTTATGATCTTTGGAAAGATATACATCAGGTCGTCAGATCGGAATTCTCCAAATTCTTTACATGAAGAACATACTCCACAAGCACCTTTTTCTGAATTATCTAAACAATTGGTTATCTTAATAATTTCCAAAGCAACAGCTTCCTTACCTACTCCTGCCGGGCCTGTAAAAAGATAAGCATGATGAAGTTTATTGTTCAAGATTGCTGACGAAAAATTTCCTGTTATTATTTTTTGCCCAAATATGTTCTTAAATATACTCATCTATAAACGTGTGCGTGTTATTTGTTACTTTCACTATAAGGTTTAGAATATAGTTTATAAATAGTTAATAGTAAAGCTAAAAAGATTTTATAAATGCCTAACTAATTACTTGGATTATCCGTTCTAAATCATTATTTTGTTTAAACAATAATTTAGAGAGTAGGTTATGGAAAAGATATCATACATTAGTTTGATGAGTAATAAGGTTAAGAAACATGGTGGAATTAATTTAGCTCAGGGAATTCCGGGTTTTTCTCCTCCGAAGGAATTGCTGGAGATCCTTAAAGATATTTCAACTGAGAATATTCATCAATATGCACCGGGAAACGGTAATCATAAACTTGTGAATTTATTGAAGAATAAATATCAAGGTTTTACGGAAGATAATATTATGGTCGTAAACGGAGCTACTGAGGCAGTGTCCTTGATTTTTACTTACCTAAATGGAATAATGGATAAAGGTAAAATTGCGATGGGATTTGATCCTGTTTACGAAAGTTATAGCAGACTTCCGGGTATATTTGAAAGAGAATTTAAGTCATTTTCTTTATCTGAGACCGGAGAAGTAGATTTTCAGGCATTAGAAAACTTTATCAAAGAAGAAAATGTTGGAGTAATATTCTTTAATTCACCGGGGAATCCTTTAGGTAGGATCTGGTCAGAGAAAGAAATCTTAAAATTGAAAGATATCTCTGAAAAGTATGGAGTATATGTAATTGCTGATTCTGTTTACAGTGAACTTTATTTTTCAGAACCACCATTTATGCCTATTTTTCACAGTGAATATTTTTTCTATATTAACAGTTTTTCAAAGTTACTTTCGATCACAGGTTGGAGAATAGGTTATTATCTTTGTTCTAGAGAGCATATGGAAAAAATCAGATTAATCCACGACTATACAGGTTTATGTGCTCCGTCAATTCTGCAAGAAGCAGTAGCTATTTATCTTGAACAAAGTGATTTCGGAAAAGAATACGTTTCTGATCTTAGAAATAAGATTAAAAAGTCTTTCTTACTATTGCATGACATAGTCTTAGATTGTGGTTTTACTTTTCCGCATATAGATGGTGGATATTTCATCTGGGCAAAGTTACCAGAGAAGTTCAATGATGGTTTGAAATTTGCTATGGATCTATATGAGACCAAGAAAGTTGCAACAGTTCCTGGAATTCATTTTTCTGACAATGGAAAAAAATATGTTAGGTTCAATATTGCAAGGCCGGAGGAGGAGAGAGTTGAAGCTGGAAAGAGGATCAGGGAATATATAATTGACAATTAACAATGGACAATTTACAATTAAAGGTACAATATTTAACATACAAAAATTTTCATTACATGACGGACCGGGTATAAGGACAACGGTCTTTTTTAAAGGTTGCCCATTGAGTTGTGTTTGGTGTCATAATCCGGAAAGTATCAATGGAAATATCGAAACTACTTTCACCGAAGAAAAATGTATTGATTGCGATATTTGTAAAGGTATCAGAGATATTTCAACTGCTGAGAAATGTCCTGCAGATGCAATAGAAACTATCGGTTATAAAGTTTCTGTGGATGAATTATTCTCAGAGATAGAGAAAGATAAAGAGTATTACGAAACCTCAAACGGTGGTGTGACTTTTTCCGGTGGAGAACCATTATTGCAAAGTGATTTTTTATTAGAGATCTTAAAGAAATGCAAAGAAAATGGAATTCACACTTCAATAGATACTTGTGGTCATGTCAGGCAGAGTGATCTTGAAAAAATAAATGAATATGTTGATCTTTATCTCTATGACCTAAAATTGATAGATAATGAGCTTCACAAAAGTTACACAGCCCTTGGCAACGACCTGATACTTGAAAATTTAAAATATCTCTCGGAGAAAGGAAAAAGAATATTTTTAAGACTTCCATTGATACCTGAGGTAACTGATACAGAGAAAAACATTTCTGAGATCATCGAATTTCTCAAAGGAATTAATTTTGAGCAAATAAATCTTTTATCATATCACGGATATGCGAAAAATAAATATATTAAACTTGGAATGGAATATGAGATGGATCTTTTTAAACCGACCGAAGCTGAATGGTTAGAAGAAATAAAGAATAAATTCATTTCTGCAGGTTTTAAGACTGTCATTGGAGGGTGAATTGTTAACTGAGAGAGTACAAAAATTACGAAAACAAAGTTTAGAAGCTGTTCCTCATATCTGGATCGGCAGAGGTGAGATAGTTACCGAAGCTTATAAGGAATATGAAGGA
>WTAK01000358.1 GCA_013139625.1 Candidatus Delongbacteria bacterium
AGTACTATGCCTATTGAGAGAGTATTTTCTAACAGAACTACCTCAATGATAGTTTCGCAGCTAGCTAAATGTAAAATACCTGATAGTCAATCAGGTTATAGATTGATAGCAACAAAAGTTGTTAAAGATATAAAGCTAAAATCAGATAAGTTTGAAATGGAATCAGAGATATTGATAAAAGCCGGTAGAAAAGGTTTTAAGATCGACAGTATTCCAATTTCAGCGCTTTACGAGGGCGCTCACAGTTCTATCAATGTTTTCAGGGATACATTTAGATTTATCCGATTAGTATTCCGGTCAATATTTTTAAAAAATAATTGACAATTATCCGTAGGGGAAGGCTCCTACGCATTCCCACATCGCATTAAACAAACGAGAAATCCATGAAAATTATAGATCTTAGAAGTGATACAGTTACAAAACCATCCGCAGAAATGAGAAAAGTAATGTTCGAAGCTGAAGTCGGTGATGATGTTTACGGTGAAGATCCTACTGTAAATAAATTGGAAAAACTTGCTTCAGAGATGCTTGGAACAGAGGATGCTATTTTTGCCCCGAGTGGAACTCAGACTAACTTAATGGCTTTGCTATCTCATTGTGAAAGGGGAGAGGAATATATTGTTGGTCAGGGAGCTCACACTTATATTCATGAAGGTGGTGGAGCAGCAGTTCTTGGATCGATCCAGCCTCAACCGATAGAATTTGAAGATGACGGTACTATTGACTTAAAGAAAGCAGAATCTAAGATCAAACCGGATGATTTTCACTTTGCAAAGACTAAACTACTGAGTTTAGAGAATACCAACAATGGTAAAGTTTTACCTTTAGAATATATAAACCGATCCAGAGAGTTCGTTGATAAGCATAATTTGAAACTTCATTTAGATGGAGCCAGAGTATTCAATGCTGCGGTTAAACTCAATGTTGATATTAAAGAGATAACCAAATATTTTGATTCAATTTCTATTTGTATTTCAAAAGGACTTGGAGCTCCTGTAGGTTCTTTACTCTGCGGAACAAAAGAGATTATTCAAAAAGCTCGTCGTTGGAGAAAAGTTCTCGGTGGTGGAATGAGGCAAGCAGGTATTATTGCTTCAGCTTGCATTTATGCCTTAGAGAATAATATTGATAGATTAGCAGACGATCATAAGAACGCAAAGACACTCTCTGATGGTTTGAACACTATTCCAGAACTAAAAGGGTCTATATCTGAAGTTCAAACGAATATTATGTTTATTGATGTTGATGAGAAAATGTTTAATGAGCTTCAAGAATTTATGAAGAGTAAGAGTATTCTCATAGGTGGGTACGGGAGTATCCGATTGGTTACTCACTTGGATATATCAAAAGATGATATTGACAGAGTTTTAGAAGCTTTTAAAGAGTTTTATTTTTCAAAATAAGTAGCCCAGACTTTGCTATCAATAGATGTATGAGGATTTTTTTTTATATAATCCAGTAGTTGAGCTTTTAAATTCTTTTTTTCAAATTCAAGTACTTCAATTTCTTCAGTTTCATCAAGGATCTGCTCTCCTTTTTCAGAAGTGATCTCCATATCAACAAGATAAATAAATTCTCCCGTGATACCTGCTGAAGTGCAGAGAGGAGGAGATATAGATGTAACCTTACCTTCATAGCCTGTCTCCTCAAGTAATTCTCTGACAGCTGTACTTTCAGGTGTTTCACCTTTATCTATCAAACCTGCAGGAAATTCAATTGAGTACATATTTATAGGGAATCGGAATTGTTTTACTAGAATAACGTTATCTTTATGAAAAGCATTTATAACGACTGCTTGTGTATCGTTAGTTCTCTCAAGGAACTCCCAAGCTTTCTTATTACCGAACTTATCTTCAAAATGAGTAATATTCATATCCGAATATTTTCCTGAATAAACTGTTTCTTTTTTTAATATTTTCATAGAAATTATACCTTAAATTTGTTAGTTTATGATTATAGAGAAAGATATGGAAATAATTAAATAAGTTAAAGGAATAAAATGGCATTTATAAAATATTTAAAACAGGACGAGATCCCTGAGCAGAACAGGGTCAAAGATATTGATAATATTATTCAGATACACAGTGTTCATTCTAAAGTTATGAAGCAACACTATGAAATGTATTTGGAATTGATGAGGAAAAGAAGCCCATTATCCAGAATACAAAGAGAGATGATCGCTGTTATAGTATCGATAATAAATGAATGTCATTATTGAGTTACTCATCACGAAGCGGGGCTTCGCAAAGAACTTTTAAAAGATATTTCAGATGATAAAGCAGAAGAATATATACATGAATTAAGAGATCATAGTAATTCATTCTTTCTAAGTAAAGCTGATAAGGTGATGCTGGATTATGCAGTCATTCTTACGGTAAAACCATCTGAGATAAAAGAAGAAATTATTCAGGAACTCAGAGATAACGGTTTTGATGACAGAGGGTTACATGATATGTGTACGATCGTTGCGTATTTTAATTTTGTGAACCGTATTGCAAGTGGGTTAGGAGTTGAGTTTGAATCAAATATATAAGAGAGGGATCCTATGAAAATTTTAAAATTAAGAAGCTGTTTAGTTTTGATATTGGTATTATTTATTTCATTAGTGTTTTCTCTGGAAAAAGCCACTATATACTATAAAAACGGTGAAAAACTGGAATGTTTTGTCGAGAAGTATGAAATTGGTCAATATGCAGAAATTATAGATGGTGATAAAAATAAGAGAATTATTAAAAGATATGTCCGATGATAAAGCAGGAAAATATATACATGAATTAAGAGATCATAGTAATTCATCTTTTCTAAGTGAAGCAGATAAATTGATGCTGGACTATGCTGTCATTCTAACTGTAAAACCATCAGAAGTAAAAGAAGAACTTATTCAGGAACTCAGAGATAACAGATTTGATGACAGAGGGATA
>WTAK01000120.1 GCA_013139625.1 Candidatus Delongbacteria bacterium
ATTTGTAAATACTTTTACAATTTTCAAATTATATATTTTTTTTAGCTTTTCAGCTATAGGATGAGATACTGTAATCACTTTATCTGCTCTCTGAATGAAAAATTTTTCGTAGGTAGTCCAAAACCATTTCATAAATGGTCTATCCTCAATATGACTGTTACCATGCCAAAATTCATGAGCATCGTAAACAAATGGTATTCTTTTTAACTTTGCTGCTAAATAAACCGGCAGTAACGGAAAAATATCATGGGAATATAAAGCATCAGCCTTGGTCACTAGTAATTTATAGAATAATTTCATCCAGTAAATCATCATATTTATAGAAAATGGTAAACCTTGATATATAGCCACTCGTTTGACTTTAATATTATCCCAGCCGGATAATATTTTATCACTTTTTTGCTTAATACCTATGATCTTCACTTTATGACCAAATTTCAAGAAACTGGTTGCAGTTTTAAAACCTCTGTATTCGGTATGCAAATGATCATACACTGCAAAAACAATATTTTTTTTATCTTCATTCATTGAATCTATAGAAACCATCAAAGTTATCAGGCTTTAACCAATAATATTTTAATTTGTCATATTTTGTAATGACCACAGAATTTTTACTATCTGAAGCATAAATAAGATTAAAATCATCTGCCGAAGATAAATCTATTACCATTGCCAGCATTCCATTTTTCAGCTTTAATAGATCTCCATTTCTCAGAGAAGAACTATTTATCTTATGTATATTTTTTCTGATCTCATCCATCTGCATATAACCTTTGAAATTCATACCTGAATTCTCTGCAGCATGTTGATATATCTTGCAAATCAAATGTGAATTGTCAGTTGCTTTATCTTTATCCGGATCTCCACCATTTTTAAAACGAAGACCATTGTATTTTTTTGCATAATATGATATCTGATCTTCAAAAGTATCAATATCTCCAGATCCAAATTCAGTATCGTCAGAAATATTTTCAGATATCTCATCTTCAAATTGCATATTCATATCATCCTCATCACTGGGAATAATATCTTCTTCAACTTCTTCGTCCTGAGAAGATTCTGAAATGTCTTTTACTTTTTCTTTTATATCTTCAACTGCCTTATCAAAAAAGGATGAATTGTTATAAAAATAATACCTACCATACAGTAAAGCTCCAATGATCAATAGAGAGAATACTGTATCCATAAACGAATTTTGAGTTGCTTTCTTCTTTTTCTTAGTTGTTTTTCTTTTTGCCATTATCCTAATCCTTTTTTTTTCACACTAGGTTGAAACCTAGTGTTATTGATGTTATATCCCTTTTTTATCTCTGTGACCTCTGTGTTCTCTGTGGTACAATCTTTTATATCACGAAAATCATTAGTTGAACACATCCAATAATAAATCCCAGTATTCCACCAAAATATGTAACATGAGCTAATTCTTTTTTTGCAACACTGAGAATTATCTCTTCAAGCCTTTCTAATGAAAAATCTTTTACCTTCCTGCTGACAGTGTCCTTCACATCCATTTCATCTAAGATAGCCGGAAGTTCGTTGTCTATCATACCAATCACTTTTTCCGATATCATTTGTTTAATATCATCTGTAATAAATGATGAAAGCATTCCAAATTGATCATACATTGAATCTAGTGCTTTATAAATCTTGTTTTTTACTTCTTCTTTTTTAAACAGATCATGTAATGAATCTGCTGTCACAAGATGTTCTCCTACAGTTTCACCGATCTTTGCTGCTAACTTATGGTGCTCTTTAGGTATGACTCCCGGAGTAAATGGAAGTCTAATCACAAGGAACTTTATTGGCTTAAAAGGCCTAAATAACATCTTTATTGCAAGATAATTTGTAAATAGTCCGATTATGGCACCAATTACAGGGATCATTATATATTTAATTGTTTGTGTATCCATTGATGCTATATCTCCTTTATCTTCACTGCGACCGCCTGATATCTGTCTAACTTAGTATCTTTAGTAGCCTTTCTTTTTAAGAACGGCAGTAATTTTACAAGCTTGAAGCCATTTAGTTTCAATAATTCTTTGATCTCTTCGGAAGTATATCCTCTTTCATAGTGTGTCTCATCGAAGGAAGCATATTTATCATCTTCTTCCTTTATGAAAAATTTCATCTTACATTCTAAGATAAGATTATTGTA
Source organism: Candidatus Delongbacteria bacterium (assembly GCA_013139625.1). Lineage (GTDB taxonomy): Bacteria > UBA4055 > UBA4055 > UBA4055 > UBA4055 > WTAK01. The sequence continues at coordinate 2,156 of WTAK01000120.1, forward strand.
GTTAAATTCCGAGTCGTAAGAAATAAAGAATTGCTCTGTTTCTTCAATTCTCACTCCTTCCCATTCATTTATCAAACCGAATACAGTATTAAAGTCAAAAAGAAATACTCCACCCTTATTCATAGCTTTATTTGTGGAAGCAAAGCATTTTGAAAGTTTTTTCTTGTCAGTGATGTAGTTGATCGTATCAAAACAAGAGATCACGTTATCAAATTTTTTCTTCGTTTTGAAATTTATCATATCAGCTTCAATGAAGTCTACTCCCGGATGTTTATATTTGGAGATTTCTATCATTTCACGAGAAAAATCTAAACCTGATACTTCATATCCAAGTTGCCTAAAGTAGATCAATTCTTCTGAGGTACCACATCCAAGATCAAATACATTTGTTCTATCTCCCCCAGCTCCGATGATGAGATCATCCAGATAATCTACAAGATCGTTATAATCGAACGGTTGCATTATCATATCGTAGTGTTGTGCTATTTTGTTAAACATTATTGTAATCCATTAAATTTATTTTAAACAGTAGTAGAAATATTTTAATTCTTCGACTTCCTTCTTATTGTTGATGAAATCTTTCTTAGTTGGTACTTTCAATCCTTTAGCCACTTTTTTCGCTTCGGTAAAATATTTCCTTCTAGCTTTTTCTAGCTTTTTCGGATCAATATCTTTTAATTCATATTTTTTCAGAACATTTAAATTTCTAATTTTGTCTTGATATCCAATATTTACCCAGTCTGCTGACTTGATATCAAATTTATATTCGAATAGAAACTTTTCACCATATTCAGCAATGAAATTAATTGCATTTATCAAAAATTTTACATCTTTTTCAGTAAATACATAATGTAAGTTTATTCTAGCCCAACCCGGTTTCACTCCGCCAACACCTTCAGTTATTGTCTTTCTGTATCTATCTGATGTTTTCAGATCAATGTGAAGTAGTCTATGACCATACGGTCCTGCGCAACTACAACCGGCTCTTGATTGAATTCCAAAAAGATCACTAAGTAATCTTGTTATCAATCTTGGATGAAGATATCTATACCGATGTTTGATGATAAATGAAATTATAGGAATTCTTTTATCTGGATCTTTATTGCCAATTATTTCTACTTTTTCACTATTTAGGAATGAGCTAAAAAATAGTTGTTTGTTTTCTTCTTCCTTTTCTTCAATAAGATCAACTCCGATCTTTTCTTTTGTCTCCATTGCTAACGCAGTTTTGATCGTTTGTAATATAGGAGGTGTTCCGGCCTTTTCTCGAGTTTCAATATCTTTGGAATAATCATGTTCGAAATACCCTACGTAATCTACAGTTCCTCCGCCTGCAGTTGTAGGTGGAAGATCGTTTCGGTATAACTTTTCATGAAATATTCACCCTCCTGCGCTCCCGGGACCTCCTAAGAATTTATGTGGAGAAAAGAAAATCGCATCGTAGTAACTATCTTTATCTTTTTGCATATTTATTTTTACGTAAGGAGCTATTGCTGCAAAATCAAAAAAGGCATAAGCTCCATATTTGTGAGCTATCTTAGATATTTCGTCAGGATCTGAAAGTATACCTGTAATGTTAGAACCTGCTGAAAAGGAACAAATTTTAATTCTATCTTCATACTTTTTATCTGACAATTTACCCCTAAGGTCTCTCATATCTATTAGACCATCATTTCCTAACTCAACAACAACCAATTCTGCAAATGCTTCTCTCCACATCAATTCATTAGTATGATGCTCGTAAGGACCAATAAAAACAACCGGTTTATCTTTATTTATTTGTTCAAGTATAGTGCAACCATCACACCCTAAACTTTTGATAGAGCTGTATATCCTGTCTTGTGTTGCAGGTGGAATATAAACTCCCAATATCTCTTGAAGTTTTTTAAGTGCTCCGGTAGATCCAGATCCGGTAGAAATGATCTTATATTCTTTTCCTGCCTTAACAAATTGCTTAATATTTTCCTCTGACTGATGAAGCAAATTAGTTAAGTATTTACCCGTATAATCATCTGTCGTGTGTGTATTTGCATAAGATTTTTCAATATTTATTAATTTTTCTTCGATAAAGTACAGGTTTCGACCTGATGCGGTATAGTCAGCATAGAATAAATTTCTTTCTCCGTAAGGTGTTTCTATTACAGAATAATTCCCTATTATTTCTTTTCTGATGTAATCTAAACTGATTTTTTTCATCCTTAATACTCACGATTTAAATATA
>WTAK01000473.1 GCA_013139625.1 Candidatus Delongbacteria bacterium
CAAAGATACCGCTATTTTAAGAGTTGAACCTGCTCAGTTAGACCAATTACTTCATCCTCATATTGATTCGGAAGCAGAAAAAGGATTTACTGCTTTGGGAACAGGCCTTCCGGCATCTCCGGGTGCAGCAGTAGGTACTATTGTTTTTGATGCTCATCTTGCTCATGATAAAAATGAAGCCGGCGAAAAAGTGATTTTAGTAAGAAATGAAACTTCTCCTGAAGATCTGATAGGTATGAATGCATCACAAGGTATTCTTACAGCTCGTGGTGGTATGACATCTCATGCAGCGGTTGTAGCCAGAGGTATGGGCAAATGCTGTGTTGCAGGATGTTCATCTGCAAAGATAAATGAGAGTCAAGGAACTTTAACATTTGGTGGTAAAATTTATAAAGAGGGTGATACTATCACTCTGAATGGTTCAAACGGTAATGTATATGAAGGAAGTGTTCCTGTAACAGATCCTGAACTTTCCGGAGATTTTGGAACTCTTATGGAATGGGCTGATGAAAGAAAAGAAATGATCGTTAAAACAAATGCGGATACTCCTCATGACACTGCAATAGCTATTAAGTTTGGCGCAGAAGGAATTGGTCTTTGCCGTACAGAGCACATGTTCTTTGAAGCAACTAGGATCAAAGCAGTAAGAGAAATGATCGTTGCAAAAGATAAAGAGAAGAGAGAGATCGCCTTAGCTAAGATCGAACCTTTCCAACAAGAAGATTTTGAAGGAATGTTCAAGGAATTAGACGGTAAGCCAATGATCATTAGACTTTTAGATCCACCTTTACATGAATTCCTTCCACAAGCAGAGAAAGATATAGAAGGTGTTGCTGCTGAAATCAATGTTACAGTTGATGAATTAAAAGAAACTATCGAAAGTCTTCATGAATTTAATCCAATGCTAGGCTTCAGAGGTTGTCGTCTTGGAGTTGTTTATCCTGAGATCTCAGCAATGCAGGCAAGGGCTATTTTCAAAGCAGCTTTAAATGTACCTGGCTCAAAACCTTGGGTCGAAGTTCCATTGACAGGAAAAGTTGAAGAATATTTGATCATTAAAAAAATTATTGAAGATGTAGCTGAAAAGCTTGGTGCAAAAGATAAAGTTGATTATAAGATCGGAACTATGATCGAAGTACCTAGAGCAGCTTTAACGGCTGATGAATTTGCTACAGAATGTGACTTTATAAGCTTTGGTACAAATGATCTTACTCAAATGACTTGTGGATTCAGTAGAGATGATGCCGGTAGTTTCCTCGGTAAATATGTTGACCTTGGAATTTACGAGAAGGATCCGTTCCAAACTATCGATCAGGAAGGTGTTGGTAAATTGATGGAGCATTGTATCATTACATCTAGAGAAGTCAACCCTGATATACACATTGGTATTTGTGGAGAACATGGTGGAGATCCTGAATCAGTTGAATTCTGTCATTGTATAGGACTTGATGAGGTAAGTTGTTCTCCTTACAGAGTACCGATCGCAAGACTTGCAGCAGCACACGCAGCAATTAAATATCCTTATGAAGAAGATTGCGACTGTAATGATGATGACTGTTGCGAAGGTCATGAGAAAGAACATGAGCATAAAGACGGATGTTGCTGTTAATATTACGTTGGTTTAAATTTAAGGGCGGATAAAATTTTCGCCCTTTTTTATTAAGGAATTGCTTTTGAATAAATATATAGAAGATGCTTATAAAGTACTGGATGGAAAATCGATAACATTAGAAGATACATATAAACTGGGTGAATGCAATGGGAATGATATATTAGATCTTATTTCGCTTGCAAATAAAGTAAATTCTAAATTCGATAATAAAATGCATGTTTGTTCAATAGTTAATGCAAAATCGGGTAACTGCAGCTTGGATTGCAAGTTTTGCGCTCAATCTATCAAGTACGATACAGGTATTGAAACTTATCCGTTGTTGAAAGAGGATGAAATATTAGAACAGGCAAAAAAGGCTTATAATTCCGGTGTCAGACACTTTGGGATAGTAACGAGTGGACTTGGATATTTTACAATTAATGATGAATTTAGAAAAATCCTGAATGCCATAGAAAGAATAAATAAAGAACTACCTGAGATGAAAGTTTGTGCATCCATAGGTCTTTTAAACGATATTACCGCAAAAGCATTGGCTGAAAAGAACATAGTACATTACAATATAAACCTACAAACCTCTCCGGCAAAATACAGTAGTCTAATTTCATCAGACAATAATATTGATGCTAAAATAGAAACTATCAAATTATTAAAAAAATATAATGTCGATATCTGCTGTGGTGGTATAATTGGACTCGGTGAAACAATGAATGACAGGATTGATATGGCATTTAAATTAAAAGAGCTAGATGTTGAATCTATACCACTAAATGTCCTTGTACCTATCAAGGGAACACCATTAGAGAATATTGAACTGATATCTGTCTCAGAGATTGCAAAGACCTTTGCAATCTACAGAATTATAAATCCAACAAAGATAATTAAATTTGCAGCAGGAAGAGAAACTAGGATGAAAGATTTTCAGGGTCTGCTTATGCTCTCCGGAGCAAATGGATTTCTTACGGGTGGTTATCTGACAACCAGAGGTCGTGAAGTCGAAGAAGATAAGATATTTAACTCTGAATTAGAAAATTTTAGGACTAAATAATAATGAATGAGAACACTTTTGACAGGGAACATATTTGGCATCCGTATTCATCTTTTAACAGTAGTGATCCTGTATATAAGGTAATATCCTGTGATAAAGTCAGATTAAAGCTCGAAAATGGTAAGGAGTTGATCGATGGAATGTCATCATGGTGGGCGGCAGTTCATGGTTACAATGTTTCTGAGTTAAACACAGTTGTAAAAAATCAGCTGAAAAAGATGTCTCATGTGATGTTTGGAGGTATAACTCATGATCCTGCAACTATTCTATCTAAGAAATTAATTGAGATCACTCCAAAAGGTTTAGATAAAGTATTTCTATCAGATTCAGGATCAGTATCTGTTGAAGTTGCAATGAAAATGGCTTTACAATATTGGTATTCAAAAGAAGTTCAGGGAAAAAATAAGTTTCTTACGATAAAGTCGGGTTATCATGGTGATACTTTTAATGCAATGTCAGTTTGTGATCCTGTAACAGGTATGCATGAAATATTTTCAGGAATTCTTCCACAGAATTATTTTGCTGATTCACCCAAGTGTGGTTTCTATGACGAATGGGATGATAAAGATATCTGTTCATTCAGAAAAATAATCGAAAAAGAAAATACGAATATTGCAGCTGTTATACTTGAGCCTATCGTTCAAGGAGCAGGCGGAATGAGATTCTATCATCCTCAGTACCTAAAAGAAGTCCGTAATTTATGTGATAAATATGATATATTGCTCATATTTGATGAAATCGCTACCGGTTTTGGTAGAACAGGTGAGTTCTGGGGATGTGATCATTCAAAAATCACTCCTGACATAATGTGTATTGGTAAGGCTTTGACAGGTGGGTATATGACCTTAGCTGCAACTCTTACCAACAGTAAAGTTGCCGATGGGATATCCAACGGCAAAACGCCTGTTTTTATGC
>WTAK01000280.1 GCA_013139625.1 Candidatus Delongbacteria bacterium
TGTTCTTTTACTTTATCAAGAATTTTTCTTGCATTACCCAATCCGTTAGCAACAGCTACTCTGATAGGGAAAGGAAGTTTTTCGTGCTCTACTGTAGCTTCTTGAATACCATTCATAACTCCTCTAAGAACTTTCAATTCAGGACTTGGAAGATTTTCACCAGTTAGTAGGAAGAATGCTGATCTTACAGCTGCTTCCATAACACCACCAGTTGCACCAAAAATCGTTCCTGCTCCAGGATAATCACCCATTAAACTATCAGCTTTCCCTTCTGGAAGGTTTTTAAAGTCAATTCCTGCTTCTTTGATCATTCTAATAAATTCTCTAGTAGTCAAAACATAATCAACATCTTGATAACCTGAATCTCTCATTTCTGGTCTGGCTGCTTCAAATTTCTTTGCAGTACAAGGCATTATTGCAACTGATACGATATCTTTTGGGTCAACACCTGATACTTTAGGATAATAAGTTTTTGCAAGTGCACCAAGCATTTGCATAGGTGATTTACATGTTGAAAGATGATCAGCAAGATCAGGGAAGAAAGTTTCACCGAATTTAACCCAACCTGGAGAACAAGAAGTTATCAGTGGTAATACACCACCAGTAGTAGCTCTATGAATAAGTTCTGTACCTTCCTCAAGTATTGTAAGATCAGCACTAAAGTTAGTATCAAATATCTTATCGAATCCCAATAATCTTAAAGCTTCATACATTTTACCTGGAGTTGCAAGTCCTTTTTCCATACCAAATTCTTCAGCTAAAGCAACTCTTACTGCAGGAGCCTCTTGAACAACAACATGCTTGCTAGAATCAAATATTGCATCCCATACATGATCAATATCGCTTTTTTCAGTTAAAGCACCAACTGGGCAGAATACTGTACACTGACCACAATTAACACATGGGCTGTTCGCCATACCTTCATCGAATGCAGTAGTTACAAATACTTTGTGTCCTCTTGCTGATTCAGTAAGAGCATTTACAGTTTGAATATTTGAACATACTTCAATACATCTTCCACAAGCGATACATTTATTAGGATCTCTTTGAATTGCACAACTCGATTGATCAATAGGAAGCCTTTCCATTTTCTTTGGAATTGACTGAGTAGTTACACTCATGTTGTCACAAAGATCTTGAAGTTCACATTTGTTATTTGCCAAACATGCAGGGCAATCTGTGTCATGATCAGCTAAGATCATCTCAAGGATCATCTTACGAGTGTCTCTTAATTTCTTTGTGTTAGTTGTAATAACCATTCCTTCTTGCACTTTAGTAGTACATGATCTTTCAGGTTGTCTGAATCCTTCAATATCAACGATACAAAGGCCACAACTTCCTGAAGGCTTGATATCAGGGTGATAACATAAAGTTGGAATATGAATTCCATTCTCTTTCGCAACATCCACAATTGTGTTGCACGCGCAGGTCTCGATCTTTTTTCCGTCGATCACTATGCTTACTTGCTTTGCCATTTAACACTCCTATTGTTTTGCTTTATATTATATAATTTTATTTTACATTATATATTATGTGATTTTTTTCACAGTTGCAAAGTAAAAAAACGAATCATACTTGTCAAGTAATTTTTTTTAACGTTTTTTAAAGGTAAATCTCGAGTTGTATTTCTAGGTAATTTATTGAACAGTTCAACGATTATCTTTTATGAAATTTATCGCTGAAAAAAAAGTTAAAAAAATATGTTGCAAATAAATAATTTATTCGTTTTATTTTTCACGATATGTGGTTATATTATAGTTCAACGCTATAATTTATAACCATTTATATTGTAAAAACAAAATTAAAATAGAATTGGAGATGGACATGAAAGTACAAAAATTGTTAGACGCAAAAGAAAAGACTTTGCACACTGCTTCACCCGAGAATTCTCTATGTGAAGTAATGAATCAAATGTTAAGTGAATTCATCAGTGCAGTTTTGATCTATGACAACGATGAATTTGTAGGAATTATTTCTGAAAAAGATATTCTAAGTATCTGTAAAGTTTCTGAAAGAATGACTCAACTTGAAAGAAAAGAGATCGGCGTTACAGGTCTTAAAGAAAAAGGTTTGAAAGAACTAAAAGTGAAGCAGTACATGACTCTTGCTGAAAAAATGTACACTTGTACTAAAGATGATACATTAGAGAAATTAATGGAAATTATGACTGAGCAAAAGAAAAGACATATTCCTGTAATGGAAGATGGAAAAGTAATTGGTATCCTTTCAATGCGTGATACTATTAAGTTCTTACTTGATGCTGCCAGAAAAGATAATAAGTTATTAAATGACTATATTTCAGGTGGGCAATCTTAATTCAGTGGTTAGCTGTAAGTGATTAGTTGTTAAAGGGTGTATTTTATACGCCCTTTTTTTATTAATTGAAACTCATTCTGTTAACATCTTATTTCCTCAATTAAAGTTGAAATATTAAGAGCTGTCTTATCCATCTTAGAAAAACCAAATAATTTCTTACCAAGATCTTTTAATGATGCTCCTATGAGATAAATTTCGTTTTCGTCTATAATAATAAATCTATCGTGTGCCTTTTTGAATGTTATTAGTTCAATATTAAAATATTGTTTTTCAAACTTAATAACATCCTGTTTTAATTTATCAGAAATAGACCTTGTCAGTATTTTAACTTTTATATCTTTCTTTACTTCTGTAAGGTGTAACAAGACTGAATTATCGATATAATTATCTATTATAGTTACCGATTTCTTTGCACTTCTGAAAAGATCTGAAACAAATTTATATGCATCGAATATTTGACTTTCAAAGAAAACACCTTGCTTGGGTAAGGTGTCATTATTTTCTAATGCATAAAATACTTGTTCAAACTTTCTATCGTGATTTAAAAGTTTAATCTCAGTATTTGCAACCCTTTCAAATATTTGAGCATTGGTTGTTAATAATTTACGCATTTCTACGAATGCACTCATGACCTTCACGCTAATCTGTATTGCTGTTATGCTTTTTAGAACTGCAGACAACATAGCTACACCTTCCTGCGTAAATGTATATGGTAGAACATGAGAAAACTTTAGTTTCGTAAGGTGGTCGCAATTTGCGACCACCTCTGATTTTTCCTTGTCGGTTAACTGAAAACAAAACGATTTTGGAAATCTATCAATATTTCTTTTCACCTGTTCATTCAGCCTTTTCGTCTTCACTCCATAAAGCTCTGCTAAATCACTATCCAACATTACCTGATGCCCACGAATAGAATAGATTTTATCCTTTATCTCCAGTCCATCGAGTTTTATTACTTCATTTTTTTGCATGTTTTTCTCCTGCGTAATTTTTTATTTATACACAAGATAAACATGACACAGTGTCATATAGTGACCCTTTGCTATTTTTTTGCAAAAAAAATGCTCCCAAAGGAGCTTTTAATAAAAAATTTAGAGATTAGAAATTAGAATGTAGAGGATAACCATTTGCAAGTTATTTATATCAAAGCCTTTATGTGAGAAAAAACATTGTAAAATCATAAATTATTTCTTATATTTGACACAAATCCTGGGGATGTTTCTGGATTCGACGGGATTGATCATTGGTTTGGACTGCATGTCGATCACCACAAGTAAATCGTAAAAAGTCTTGTGAAACTGATAAATGCTAATAATAATTACGCATTAGCTGCCTAATATAAGGTAGCTCGTCCACCTCCAGAGTTCCTATTCCTTTGTTGGATGGACGCCATCTGAGTAGGTTTGCTTTGATCCTTTCCTGAGGGTGATAAGTGCGACTAATCAGGATAGTCTTTTGGGTACCGAGTCTGTTTGGAGCTCTTAAGGCGAAACTTATAAATAGACTACACATGTAGACGTTCTTGTTAATGCTTTTTCGGACAGGGGTTCAACTCCCCTCATCTCCACAAAAAAACCACCAATTTGGTGGTTTTTTTATTTGTAAGGGACGCAGATCTGCGTCCCCTACATACGTGTCGATATTTTTTTATTTTAATTCAATGACCGTAACTCCGTAATCCCCTTCACCATATTCTCCAAATTTTTTACGTTTAACATGAGGATTCATAGCCAAATATTCATTGACCAACTTTGATAAGATACCTTCTCCTTTACCATGGATTATCTCTGAGAAACTTAGATTATTTAAGACCATACTTTCGATATGCTTCTCCAACATTGCAATAGCCTCATCTCCCCTCTTTCCTCTGAGGTCAAGTGCAAGCTTTGCAGTATCCGAAGTTGGCGTATATGTCACACTAACACTTATATCTTCTTTCTTTCCTTTGATAACAGAAACAATTTGATCTTGCTTTATTCTGAGGTTTATATCACCGATGGCAACTTCTACATTTTTACCTTTAATTTCATTGATAATTCCTGTACTGGAAAAATTCTTGATCTCAACTTCCATTCCAACTTTCAATTCTCCATCATAACTCTTCTTCTGATCTGAAATATCTTTATTTAGAATATTTAATTTCTTTTCTTCTTTTTGTATTTTTTCTCTGACTTTTTTTACAACTTCCTTATCTGCTTTATTCGATTTTATCTCACTCACAGCATTTTCGATCATCTTATTTGATTGAGCAATAACTTCCTTAGCTTTCTTAGCTGCTTCACGCATTATCTTCTTCTCATTCTTCTGTAGCTCTGTGAATTTTTTATCATAATGATCTTTTAGATCCTTCAGCTGAGTATTCACAGACTTGGAATCTCTTATCATCTTGTTGTAATTTGTTATCTTTGTGTCTAATTCTGAGATCAATCCTTCAAGATTCTCTTTGTCTTTTCCGAGATGAACTCTGGCTTTATCTATGATATACTTTGGCAGTCCGTGCCTTTTTGAAATTTCGAAAGCGTAGCTTGAACCGGGCAGTCCTGCTCTGAATTTATATGTCGGAGAAATATTCTTTTTATCAAACTCCATTGACCCATTTGAAACACCTTTTTCTCTGTATGCATAAGATTTCAATATTCCTTGGTGAGTCGTAGCTATCGTAGTGAATTTTCTCTTGGTCAACTCCGAGATTATTGCCATAGAAAGACTTGCGCCCTCGGCAGGGTCAGTTGAAGCTCCTATCTCATCAAGTAGAACTAAAGTATCGTTAGTTTTTGTTCTCAATACTGCACTTAATTTAGTAATGTGAGAACTGAATGTCGATAGATCATTTTCAATAGATTGCCCATCACCTATATCAGTGAATATCTCTGAGAAAATACCGATATTTGAATTACTCTGAGTTGGTAAATGCATACCTGCCCTTGCCATCATGCATAATAGTCCTATCGTTTTCAATGTAACCGTTTTACCACCTGCATTCGGCCCTGTGATTATCATTGAATGGAATTTTTCACCGATCTCAAGATCAAGTGCCACTACATCCTTAATTCCGTGAGAATCCACTAATAATGGATGTAATCCATGATAAATATTTACAATATTCTTGGTATTGACTTTCACATGGTTGCAATAATATTTGATCGAGAACTTTGCCTTTGAATAAATAACATCAAGTTCTGCAAGTATCTCTGTGTTTAAAAGAACTTCATCTTTGATATCCCAAACTGAACTTACCAATGCTCTGATGATACGATCTAGTTCTTTTCTTTCTTCTCTGTGTAAGTTTTCCAGTTCGGAGTTTATCTCAATTGATTCGTAAGGTTCAACGAAAACTGTATTACCCGTTGCACTTTCATCCACAACTATACCATTTACACGATTCTTTTTGTCAGCTTTCACAGGTATAACGAACCTTCCGTTCCTGTAAGTAATTTCACCTTCTCTGGCATAACCGTCTTTTGTATATTGATCAAATACCTGAGCTGTCTTTTTTCTTAGCTTGTTCTGAGCATTAACGATCTTACTTCTGATCGATTTCAATTCTCTTGATGCAGTATCTAAGATCTCTCCATCGCTACTAACAGCTTTGAAGATCCTTTCTTCTACATCCTCGAACACTTCAAGCTCATCACAGATCTCAAAAATACTTGGATATTTATCAATCTTTGAATAAATAAATGAATATATCTTCCTGGCAACTGATAAAGTTGATGCAATGTTATATAGATTTACAGGCTCTGTCAGCTGATCCGGAGATCTAAGTTGAGCAACTGCTTCATCAATATCTTTCACACCGTGGATCGGAAAATTCCCTGATGATAATATTTTTTTCATTTCTGTAACTAAATCCATATCGGACAGGATCACACGAATATCTTCGGATAATTCTAACTCCGCAGCTTCCTTCTTCCCTTTCACAGAAGTTGCGTACGATCTAAGCTTCTCTCTGATCTGATCAAAACCCAGAACTCTTTCACTGTTTATATCTTTCATTATGTTTAATTCCTTATATTTTATGAGACGTGATAAATCACGTCTTTACATCTTATTTACTACCACCCTCGGAACTCTACTCGATATCATTGTCAATACCTCATACGGAATAGTCCCGATCTTGTCACATAGCTCTTCAAGTCGAAGTTGATCATTCTCATCCTTCCCAAAAAGAAGCACATCATCCCCGTTAAAAGCTTCACCATTCGCACCTACATCAACCATCATCTGATCCATACATACATTCCCAACGACCGGATATTTCTTTCCTCTGATAATAACTTCTCCCTTATTCGAAAGAAGTCTATTATACCCATCTCCATATCCAATAGGAAGTGTAACTATTCTTGTCTGCTGATCACTTGTATATGTATGATTATAGCTGACACCAACACTTTGACTTATAACCTTGAAGTATGATACTTTTGTTAAAAGCGACATCACCGGTTTTAATTCTTCCTTGAAATCTTGTGGCAGATCACTATATCCGTAAAGCATTAGACCCGGTCTTACCATATTGTAATGGGAATCCGGAAAATCGATTATTCCTGCCGAATTGGCAGCATGTATATATTTTACCGGCAAAAAATTCCTTTCCATCAAGTTAAGTATCTTATCAAATCTCTTGATCTGCTTTTCTGTGAATTTCTTGTCGTTATCTAATTTTGCGAAATGAGTGAAAATACCTTCAACAATAATATTCTCTGAGTTATATGTTTCTTCAATAAATTTCTCTGAATTATACCAGTGAACTCCAAGCCTTTCCATGCCTGTATCTATCTTGAGATGTACTTTAGCTTTCTTTCCAAGAGAAACTGCTGTCTGGCTTATAGCTGTTGTTTTATCTAACGATGAAGTTGTAATATCTATATCATATTTAATAAATTCAGGGATCTGCTCTATATTTATTCCACCCATAACTAAAATAGGTATATCTATGCCATTATTTCTGAGAAATATCCCTTCTTCCAAAAAGGCTACTCCGAAATAATTCACACCGAGCTTTATAAGTGATTTAGCGATAGTAAGCATACCGTGCCCGTATGCATTGGCTTTTATAATTCCCATGACCTTGACTTCATCACCGATAAAGGTTTTTACGATCTTATAATTATTTCTGAGATTCGCCAAGTCGATTATTGCTCTGGTCGGTCTATTCTGATATGCTAGTATTTGTTTGTTCATAGTTTCTCCGTCATCCTGAACTTGATTCAGGTATCCATTGTTTTATACTGTAAGCTTTTTTAATACTTTCGATAAGCCTATAGAATTTATACCCAAAATAAGTAGAATCAATCCTTCTACTTCTGATTTTATTAAAAATAATTTCCCAATCAATATAAAATCTAAAAGACAAACAATACTGAATAATATCAACAACCATCCTAAAACACTAAGAAAAGAACTGAATCCTGAGAAAGTGGAAATATTTGAATCATCAGTTTGTTTTACTTTATTCTCTGTAAATTCATTCTTCTTAACTTTTTCTTCATCCTGTTCAAAATATTCGCCTGCACATTTGTTCTGAAACTTAGCAGGATAATCCTTAATATTCAAATGAATCTTGCTACAAACACCAATATTACTATCATAACTCATACATTTTGGACAATAATCCTGAAAATTAATCTTCTCTTCCATTATGTTTTCCTGTTTTTTATTTAAATCGTTTCGGGGACGAAAAGAAATCGTCCCCTACTTTTCTCTGTGTCCTCTGTGATCTCTGTGGTTTAATCTTTTACTTCCCAATACAGAAATTCCCAAAAATATTATTGATGATATCCATACTTGTCGTCTCTCCTGTGATCTCCCCGAGTGTATCTAATGCCTGTCTCATATCAACTATCACTACTTCATTATTCTGTCCTTCCTGAATAGACAATTTAGCTTGTTCCAGCTGAGAAACAGTCTCTTTCAGAATATTAAAATGACGAATATTCGAAATATAATATGGCTGATATGAAAGTTTCTCATCTATCACTTTTTTTACGATCTGATGTTTTAATTCTTCAACACCAACTCCGGTCTTACAGCTGATCTTCACTGAATTTTCATCAATGATAACATCCTCAAGGTCACATTTATTATAAACTTTGATAATATTACCTAAAAATTCTTCTTCCGATGGATTTGTGGAGTCAAGTATATGAAGAATTATATCTGCTTCTTCGATCAATTTCCTTGATCTGCTTATACCTTCATTTTCAATGATATCCTGAGTTTCTCTGATACCTGCCGTATCGAATATCCTTAACAAGTAACCATTTACTTCTATCTTTTCCTCAATGATATCTCTTGTAGTTCCGGCTATATCCGTAACAATAACTCTGTCCGATTTAAGAAATGCGTTCATCAGGGATGATTTTCCAACATTAACTTCTCCGACTAAGGCTACTTTTATTCCATCACGGTAGATCCTACCTTTTTTGTACCCAACTACAAATTTATTTATAACTTCAACTGCAAGGTCGATCTTCCTTATTATTTCCTCATTCGGAGTAAAATCCAGGTCTTCCTCTGCAAAATCAAGTTCAAGCTCCAAAATTGACATAAGTTCGATAAGCATTGCATTTATCTTCTTAAGTTCTTCAGAAAGTCCACCTTCCAACTGCTCTCTTGATGAAATGAATGCTGCATCACTTTCAGAATTTATCAGGTCTATCACAGCTTCAGCTTGAACAAGGTCCATTTTTCCATTCATAAATCTTTTCTGAGTAAATTCTCCCGGCTCTGCTTCTCTGATACCTTTTTCTAAGTAAAATGCTTCAAGTATCTTACGAACTATAATAGGCGATCCATGACAGAATATCTCTGCTGATTCTTCACCTGTATAAGAATTTCCCTCTTTGAAAAAAGCCACCGTGATCTGATCAATACTCTCACCTTCATTTATAAATTCGGTCAGGTATAACTTATTATATTCGACATCCTGAAGTTTTTCTTCTATTGATAGATATTCTTTGACTATATTTACGGTATTATTACCTGATAATCTTATCACTGATATTCCCGCTTTACCAGGTGCTGATGCTAATGCTGCTATGATCATAATTTACTCGCTATGTTTTCTAATTACTTCCTGAATATTACCTGCTAAATAATACGGCATATTTATCAATTTAAACTTTTTACCCTTTTGAGTTGTCAGCATATCAATACTTAATTTTTCTGAGTATATTCTTACAGCTATTTTACTTTCTGACTGATCCATAAAATAGTGAAGTGACTTCATTTTTCCTGTTGAACCCGATTTTACTTCTACAGGAATGATCTTGCCGTTGTAATTAATTATAAAATCAACTTCTGCACTTGATTGTTTTTTATCTCTTACCCAAAATTTAATAGAGTGTAGAGGAGAAAAACTTGATGCAAGAAATTCCTGACCTATAATG
>WTAK01000101.1 GCA_013139625.1 Candidatus Delongbacteria bacterium
TAGTACCTGTAAAAGAAAAAGATTATTATGCATTATCATCTGTTCAAGAGCGTATGTATATACTTCAGCAAATGAATCTTGAATCAACAGCTTTTAACTTAGCTCAGTATTTTGGTATTGGGACTTACACAAAGGAAGCTATTCAAATAGCATTAAAGATTTTAATATCTCGTCATGAAAGTTTTAGAACTTCATTTGAGATAGTCGATGATATACCAGTTCAGCGGATTAATTCAAATATTGATATAGATGTGGAAAAACATGAAGTTTCATCAATAGAAGAATTAGAGGACATTTATTCATCATTTATAAAACCATTTGATTTATGTAAAGCACCTTTGTTACGAGTAGGTTATGTACGAAATACTGCAAGTAATGAAAATTATTTAATGGTAGACATGCATCACATAATCTCAGATGGTATATCAATGGATCTATTACAAAAAGAGTTTTCTAAGCTATTACAAGGAGAGAATCTACCTGATTTACGGTTACAATATAAGGATTATGCAGAATGGGAGAAAATGATCATAAACGATAAGCAAAGTGAAATAGTTGAATTTTATAAACATTATTTTCAGAATATAACAGAGAATATTGAACTACCATTCGATTATACTATGGACAATTTAAAAAATAAATCTACTTCATGCGTTAAAGTGTATTTTAATAATAATATGAAAAATAAAATTATTGTTTTTTCAAAAAAGTATCAATCCAGTTTATTTATCTCATTATTGATACCTTTTAATTTAATGATAAAGAAAATTACAGGATCCAACCAAATTCAAACTGCATTTGCAGGTGGGGCTAGGGTTCATAATGATCTTTCAAATGTAATTGGTATTTTTGCAAATACCTTAATAGCAAATACATATATTGATGTTAAATCTAATTTTTCTGAATATTTTAAAGAAGAAAGTAAAAAAACAATGCAATTATTAGAATATCAGTATTATCCATTAGAAAAAATATTTACAAAAATGGGAATTAAGTATCCTGATGTGCCTGTTTTTTTTAATATGTTAAATATTGAAGATACCGTGAACTATGATATTGAAAACTTAGAATCTGAGTTTATAAAAGAAGCTGAGGTGTCAAAATATCCATTACATATATATATAAAAAAATATAATAATTGTTTAGAATTTAATTGTTGTTATTACAATGAATTGTTCGAAAAAGATACTATAATCGAAATAATGAATAAGTATTCAAAAATTGTTGAAAATATGATTTCTAACAATTATGACAGTATAAAAGATATTCTTAAGTTAAAAAAAATAAAAATAATGCTTGCGTTTAAGAGTCATGATTAGCGATATTTAGCTCTTTAGATGTTGACGTTGAAATGATAATTATATAAATGTAAAAATGTATGCTCAATAAATTATTAAAGTCATTTGAATTATATAAAAACAAAACAGCAATAAGTGATGTTCATAATTCATTAACTTATGAGAATTTAGACTGTAAGTCAAATGTAATAGCTTGCAAAATTGATAACTTTATAAATAAGAGTGGAAATGTTGCTCTTTTGTTTGACCATGGTGCTAATATAATCATTTCAATTGTTGGTGTAATCAGGTCAAATAATACATACGTTCCTTTAAACGTAAATTATCCTCTTGAAAGGTTAGCTTATTTATTGTCTGATGCAGAAATAAAATTAATACTTTCTGATAATAAAAGCTTAAAAATTGCAGAGAAATTAAAAAGAAGTTCACAAGATATTAATATAATCAATATTGACAACCTAGATTTTACAAATAAAATTCAAAAAAATAAAATTATAATAAATGAAAACATACCAGCTTATATATTATATACTTCTGGATCTACAGGATTACCTAAAGGTGTAATACAAAGTAAAAAGAATCTGGTTTATTATGTTGATAATTGGATTGATCTATTTGATATAAGTAGTGATGATAAAATCTTACAAATTACTTCTTTAAGCCACGATGGAGCAGTTCAAGATATTTTTAGTGCCTTATTTTCAGGTGCTACTCTATATCCTTTAGATATTGGACAAATCAATATTTCTGACTTGATTACTTTTTTAAGAGATAATAAAATAACTATTTGGCATTCTGTACCATCTCTATTCAGACTATTAGTTAAAGAAGTTTCACAGAGTGATAGTCTTAGTCAATTAAAAAATATCTTACTTGGAGGAGAACTTCTTAGAGCAAATGATGTGTATGATTTTTTTAGTAAATTTCCAAATTCTACTCTTGCAAATATTTATGGACAAACAGAATCTTCAGTGAATACTGTGTGGACAATATCAAGTAGTGAAAGCTTTAGGGATAAGGTTTTTATAGGTAATCCTTTAAAAGAAACACAATTGCTAATAATTGATGAAAGTGGTGAGTACATAGATAATTTGGGAATTGGAGAAATTGTAATTAAAAGCAATTATTTGTCATTAGGATATCTAAATAATAATATTGATACGAAAAAACAATTTAAAGCTGACATAGAACATGGAGATTTGTTTTTTACAGGAGATTTAGGAAAAATAGATGTTAATGGTAATATAGAGATCTTAGGACGAATAGATGATCAGGTAAAGATACGAGGATTTCGTATAGAGTTAGGCGAGATAGAGAGTCAGTTATTGCAGGTAGAAGGAATAGATGAATCAATAGTAGTAGCACGAGAAGATGATTCTGGAGATAAGGTATTAGTAGCTTATTATGTTTCGAACAAGGATGTAGAGATATCAGAAATAAGGATATCATTACAGCGAGTATTACCAGACTACATGATACCATCTTTTTTTATGAAGTTAGAAGCTATTCCATTAACACCAAATGGTAAGGTTGATAAAAGGTCATTACCATCTCCCGATATAGAAGTAGGCGACGATTATGTAGGTCCTAGGAATGAAGTAGAGGAGAAGTTGGTAGACATCTGGTCAGAGGTTCTTAATTTAGACAAAGATAAGATAAGTGTTAATGCAAATTTTTTTGAGTTGGGTGGACACTCACTAAAAGCAACGATACTGGCATCTAAGGTTCATAAAGCATTTGATGTACAGATACCATTATCCGAAATTTTTAAAAATTCTACAGTAGGGGCAATATCCAATTACATAGAGAATGCAGAAAGAGATAAATATTCATCAATAGAACCAGCTGAAGAAAAAGATTCTTATCCTCTCTCCTCTGCACAGAAGAGATTATTTATATTACAACAGATGGATTTAAATAATATCAACTATAATATGCCTGGAAAGTATGTTTTAAATCTAGAAGAATACAATAAGGAAAAATTAGAGAAAGTATTTAAAGAATTAATCCATCGTCATGAAAGTTTACGAACTTCATTTGAAATGATTGATGAGCTACCTGTTCAGATCATACATAATAATGATGAAATCGTTTTTGATATTGAGTATTATGAAATAGAAGGATTAAGTGCAAAAGATAGTGAACAAGCAGATCATGTTTTTGAGAGATTTGCAAAACCTTTTGACTTGAGCCAAGCTCCTCTACTGAGGGTTGGCTTCATTAAGACAGAAAAAAGCAACATCTTACTTGTAGATATGCATCATATAATATCCGATGGTACAAGTCATCAAATACTAACCGAAGATTTCTTCAAATTATACAATGGAGAACAACTACCTGAATTACATCTACAATATAAGGATTACGCAGAATGGCAGAATAGTAATAAGCATCAACAAAAAGTAAAAATACAGGAAGAATATTGGTTAAAAGAATATAGCGATGAGCTACCTGTTTTAAGTTTGCCATATGATTACAAAAGACCTTCAATTCAAAGTTTTGAAGGTAATAGCGTAAGATTTATCTTGAGTAAGGAAGAAACAATAGGAATTAAAGACATTGTAAAAGAAACAGATACCACATTATTTATATTTCTACTCTCTGCTTACAATATTTTGTTATCAAAATTAAGTAATCAAGAAAATATAATTGTAGGAACTCCAATAGCTGGGCGTAGGCATTCAGATCTTGAAAAAATAATTGGTATGTTTGTAAACACTTTGGCAATAAAGAATGATCTGGAAGGTAATAAGACATATAAAGAATTTTTATCTGAAGTGAAGGATAATAGTCTTAATGCATTTGAAAATCAGGAATACCAATTTGAAGATTTAGTTGAGCAAGTGGTAGTAAATAGAGATGCAAGTCGCAATCCTATTTTCGACGTAATGTTTAATTTGTTAAATCAAGTAGATTATGATGAAGATTTAAACTTCTCAAATCTGGAACTAGAAGAAAATACGTACACTCATATTAGAGGTATATCGAAGTTTGATTTAAATTTAACAGCTATAGATTTTGGAGAGCAATTATATTTTGATTTAGAATATTCAAGAAAATTATTTAAACCAGAAACGATAGACAGATTTATAGAATATTTTAAAACTATCATAAATACAATCATTGATAATCCAAATCAAAGAATATCTAGGATAGATATTCTTACATCGGAAGAAAAGCATCAGTTGTTGTATGAATTTAATGATACTTATGCGGATTATCCTAGAGACAAGACTATTCAAGAGTTATTTGAAGAGCAGGTATCAAAAACACCTGATAATATAGCTTTAGTATTTGAAAACAAAGAGATGAGTTATGGTGAGTTGAATGCAAGATCGAATCAACTTGCAAGATTATTGAGAGAAAAAGGAGTAAATCCTGATGCTATAGTTGGAATCATGGTTGATAGATCCTTTGAGATGATCATCGGGATATTGGGAATCATGAAGTCAGGAGGAGCTTACTTACCGATAGATCCTACTTATCCAGAAGAACGAATAAAATATATGTTGGAAAATAGTG
>WTAK01000303.1 GCA_013139625.1 Candidatus Delongbacteria bacterium
AATGTCAATTTATAATTTATTTGCAAACTTAAACAAATGTATTTATCTTACCCCCCTTGACAAATGAAGTCAGCTTGAAATAGTTATAACGAGTGAAAGTAAAAAATTACAAATCTAGACTTATCCCGTTATGATGAGGTAAAGTGAAGATATTTTAGGAGATCATGGAATTTTAGAACGAATTTACAAACGTAAATGAGTGAATAAAATTTTATAGATCGACGAAGAAGATCAAAGCTTTAACCATCAGAAAGCCTTGGTGGTGAAATTGGTAGACGCACTGGACTCAAAATCCAGCGGGGGCAACTCTGTGCCGGTTCGATTCCGGCCCAAGGCACAAAAAAAGTGAGCTGAACTGGCTCGCTTTTTTTATTTTCAAAATTTCACCTTGTAAATAATTATATTATTCACTATAATTAATCGAACTGAGGTTAATCATAGTCAACCTCTCAATTAAAAACTATATTAGATTACTCGAATTGGAGTGAAAAACAATGAGCACTTTCTACTTTGAAGGACCTATTGAGATAAATAAGATCATTCACATGAAAGACGCTAGTGAGACAAGGCACGCATTCACGAGTTTGAGAAAAAAAGAAAATGAGATCATTGAAATAATTAATGGAAGTGGAGAAAAATTTCAGGCTAAGATAGTCGAATGTTCTTCAAGGATATTTTCAGTTTTACCAATTGAAATAATTGAAACTGATGTTGAATACGATGATGTGCAGGTTTCTATCGCGATCGCCGTTTTAAATAAATCATCAAAAATGAAATTGTTGATCGAAAAGTTAACTGAAATTGGTATTAGGGAATTTATACCTTTGATCACTGAAAGAACCTCATTTCCAAAAGCAAAGACAGAATCGTTGCAAGCTTCCATGATATCAGCACTGAAACAATGCGGTGGTACTAAGAAAGTTGAAATTATCTCTCAAGTTGAATTAAAAGAATTTGTTGGGAGTGAAGAATTCGATGAAAAATACTTTGCCGATATAGATGGTAAAATATTAAGTGTTGACTATACGGAAAAAAATAGTAAATTACTGATAACTATCGGACCCGAAGGTGGGTTTACAGAAAAAGAAAAGAAGTTATTAATACAGAATAATTTTAAGCCCATAAGGTTAAGTAAAAGGATTCTGAGAGCTGAAACCGCAGCCATAGTAGCTGCATCAAGAGTATTGAACTGAACTATAGAGGAAAAAGATGCCGGAAGTTATAAAGAAAACTGATTACATTAAAAATGTCTTTAAAAAATATCCTATTATCAGAGATGCATTTATCGATAAAAATATGCACTGTGTAGGTTGCGAAATATATAAATTTGCTACTATTGCCGAATCATGTAATAATCACGATATCGGTAATGTGGATGAATTTGTAGAGTTTTTAAATGATATAAAGCACAAGTAAAATATAATGGATCTTCATTACTATAATTCCGTATTCCCTAAAGAAAGAAATATTTGGCTGAAAGAAGTTTCCAGAACTTTTTATCTTTCGATTAAGGCCCTACCGAAAGATCTGCATATCTATGTAGGTCATTCATATCTTATTTGCAGACTATTAGACACTTTGGAAGATGCCTACGACATTACTGTAGAAACAAAAATAAAAGCTTTAGACAAAGCAATATCCTGCATAACTTCTGTTGGGAACTTTGATAAAAATGACGATATTTTTAAACATCTTGCTAAAACTTCTGATATTAAACCTTATGAAAAAATATTACTCGAAAATGCATTCAAAATATTTGAATGCATTGATACTTTTCCTGAAAAAGTCCAAATTATTATTAGAAAATGGACGATCGAAATGGCTGAAGGAATGAAAAAATATTCATTTGGCTCAGATAAAAACAAAGTTCAATTAGCTTCTAAAGATGAACTTGAAGATTATACGTACTATGTTGCAGGTACGGTCGGAGAATTACTGAGTCAGTTGTTTACGCTTGAGCATTTTAAAGTTCCTGATTCCAACAAAGAAATAATGTTCAAGAATTCAATAGCCTTCGGAAAAGCTCTCCAATACGTGAACATTATTAAAGATAGCAGAGAAGATTTTGAAGAAGATAGATGTTTTATTCCGGCTGATCTGTTAGAGGAAAGATCAATATCTTTAGAAGAGTTTTTTAAAAATGATCGCAAAGAAGATATTAAAGCGATCTACATCGAATTGATCGAAAGAGCCGAAAAATATCTTGATGATGCTATCGAATATATCAATATTGTCCCTAAGAGACTTTGGAAAATCAGACTTTTCTGCATTTGGCCTGTCGCTATGGCTTATGCTACTTTGAATGGAGTAAAAAAAGATCTTGATGAATTTATTGATACAAATAAAACATATAAGATTTCCCGTAAAACGGTCAAAAGTATTGTCAAGAAAGGATATTTTGCCTCTTTCTCCAATTGGTATTTCAAGCGTTTACTAAAATCACTCTAAAATCCCCCTATTAATATATTTACTTGCTTTTTGCCTATATATAATTATATTTAGCATAAATTAATTATGGACAGAGTTATTATAACACACGCGCACACACAGAAAACCACATCTGAAAATATAATATTTAGGATCCATCATGCTTAAAACTATCGTTGACATAGGCAATAGCATCAAATTAAAAAATCCGATCATGACAGCATCGGGAACTTTTGGTTATGGAGATGAATTTGCTGAACTTTATGACCTTTCAAAATTGGGTGGTATCGTAACAAAAGCAATTACACCTGAATTAAGAATTGGTAATCCATTGCCAAGAATAGCTGAAACAGAGTATGGGATGCTGAATTCTATTGGATTAGCAAATCTGGGGTTGGACGATTTTGTAACTAAAAAAACATCTTTTATCGAAAAATTCAACACTATCGTATTTGTTAATGTCGCAGGTAAAGAACTTAAAGATTATATCGAAGTTGCAGAAAAATTAAATGATATTGATTGTATTGATGGAATTGAAGTTAACATTTCTTGCCCTAACGTAAAAGAGGGTGGTGTTGCATTCGGAACTGACCCGAAAGTTGCTGCAGAAGTTACTAAAGCAGTTCGGAAGGTTTACAAAAAACACATGATGGTTAAATTATCTCCGAATGTCACTGATATAGCCAAGATCGCTAAAGCTGTTGAAGATGCCGGAGCAGATTCTTTATCTTTGATAAACACGCTCTTTGGAATGGCAATTGATACTAAGACTTTCAAACCTAAGGTGAAGTCAATTGTAGCTGGATACAGTGGTCCCGGTATCAAGCCGGTAGCTATACAAGCTGTTTATAAATGCTCGCAAGCTGTAAAAATACCTTTGATTGGTATGGGAGGTATTACTTCAGCTGATGACGTGATCGAATTTCTATTGGCAGGTGCAACAGCTGTTCAGGTCGGTACCGCAAACTTTACTAATCCATTGGCAGCATTGAATATCGTTAATGACCTTGAAAAAATATTGAAAGCTAGAAAAATTACAGATGTAAATTCACTTATCGGAGGAATGATCATTGAGTAACTACGATGAGAAATATCTTAAACGTGGTGCAAGTGCTTCTAAAAGTGAAGTACATGCTGCTATCAAGAATACTGATAAAGGGATCTTTCCCGGTGCTTTTTGTAAGATCATTGAGGATCATCTCGGAAATGACAAAGAATATTGTAATATCATGCATGCTGATGGTGCAGGTACAAAGTCATCTTTAGCATATATTTATTTCAAAGAGACTGGTGATATCTCTGTATTCCGTGGAATTGCACAAGATTCTCTGATAATGAATATTGACGATGTGATCGCTGTCGGTGCTACTGAAAATATGTTGTTTTCTAATACTATAGGAAGAAACAAGCACCTTATATCCGGCGATATAATTGGCGAAATAATAGATGGTTACGAACAAGTTCTTTCAATGTTGAACGATAACGGTATCGGAATTTACAGCTGCGGTGGAGAAACTGCTGATGTTGGGGATCTTGTAAAAACCGTTATTGTTGATTCTACCCTATCTGCAAGAATGAAAAGATCCGATGTGATCGATAATGACAATATTGCTCCCGGAGATGTGATCGTTGGACTGGCATCGTACGGGCAGGCAACTTATGAAGATAAATATAATAGTGGAATGGGATCAAATGGTCTAACTTCTGCAAGACATGATACTTTTACAAAATTGTATGTAGATAAATACCCTGAGTCATATTCTGCCGAGACAGATAAAGAGTATGTTTATTGTGGAAAATATAAATTGACCGATGATTTCGGGCATGGTGATCTAACGGTTGGACAAGCAGTATTATCACCTACGAGAACCTATGCACCTGTATTAAAAGAGATATTTGACCATATTGGCAGAAATGAAATTCATGGGATAATTCATAACTCCGGTGGCGGTCAGGTCAAATGTAGATCTTTCGGTAAGGGAGTGCACTATATCAAAGATTCTATGATGGAAATACCACCTTTATTTGAGCTTATAAAAGATTCTTCCGGTACTGATTATCCTGAAATGTATCAAGTCTTCAATATGGGAAGCAGAATGGAAATAATAGTTCCTGGAGATCTTGCTGAAGAGATCATTGAAATTGCAGGATCTTTCAAAATTGAAGCGAAAGTAATCGGAAGAGTTGAGAAAAACCCTGATAGTGAAATTGCCAATAAAGTAACAATTACAGCACCTGATGGACAAGAAATTGTATATTAACGAACGAAATATAATACTTGCATCTAAATCTCCGAGAAGAAAAGAACTCCTAGAGAATATCGGAATAAAGTTCTCAGTCAGACCGGCAGATATAGAAGAGATTCATCGAGGAATAGTTGGATTCGGTAATATTGTTATCGACCTTGCAGAACAAAAAGCGGATGCGATCAAAGAGAAGATGTTCCATGACAGGATCATAATAGCATCCGATACGATCGTCGTTATCAATGAGAATATATTAAATAAACCAACTGATAGAGAAGACGCTTTCAACATGCTAAGATCTCTCAGTGGAAATATCCACAGTGTTTTTTCTTCACTTTATGTGTATGATGGCTATGAAAAAAAAGAAATTAAAGAATTCACAGAGACAAAAGTTGAATTCTATCCATTAACAGATGAGCAAATAAATGATTACCTTGATACTCATGAACCATTTGATAAGGCAGGAGCTTATGGTATCCAGGGTTATGGGTCAAAGTTCATAAAAAAAATCGAAGGTTGTTTTTTCAG
>WTAK01000123.1 GCA_013139625.1 Candidatus Delongbacteria bacterium
ATATTCTGTTTTTCTACAGTTTTGTAAAAAGTATGATCAATAGTGAATTTTTCTTTCCACCGGTAAATTCAAAACAACAAAATAAATCAGTTACAGATTATCAACCGATCCTAAGAATATTGGAGAGTGTTCTTTCTGAAAAAGATAAAGATATATCCGGTAAGATAGAATACTATATGTCTGAACATTATAAAATAGAGCAAAAATTAAAGTTCGGTAATATGATAAATACAGTAATCCAATCCTTTGAAAATGAGATGTTGGTAAAATTTACTTACAATTCAAAAGATATATTATTCGAGCCTATAAAACTTGTCCATTATACGGCAAAATGGTATTTGATCGGTATTGTGATCGATGACTCAGATACTTTACTATCAAAGAAGCCAAGAATGTTCAATTTATCTCAGATAGGCAATATCTTTAAAACGACACAGCCTTATATCGTAAAAAAATATGATAAACTATCCTACTCTGATTCTTTTGGAATTATAATGAGTAGTAAGACAGAGATGGCTAAGATCAGATTTTATAAACCGGTAGATAAAAATATGAAGGAAGTTCTTTGGTTTGATAAGCAGGTTACTACAATTTCAGCAGAGAATAAAAAAAGAGCTTATACTCAATTTGAATTACCTTATCCTGTTAAAGCTTCAGGAGAACTTATAGGCAGGGTCTTGAGGTATGGAAGTTATGCGGAAGTTATCTCTCCGGAAACATTGAGAGAAGAATGGAAAGAGCAGATCAGAAAAATGTATAAAATGATTTTACTCTAGGAATCTTTCAACACTTAGAACACCTTTGATCCCAAGGAGTTTTTTTCGAAGTTTTATAAAATGATTAAGATTTTTAACTTTAGCTACGAATTCTGCAACAGCAATCGAATCTTCTACTTTAATAGTCAAATTTGAAAGATTTATATTCAGAGAATTAAGTATTTTGATCATATCTAGCAGTAGGTGTTGTCTATCTTCTCCGGCAACTTTAAATTTCACATCAAAATTTTCAGATCTCTCTGTTTCCCAATTGATATTAATTAAATTACTTGAATCTACTGAGCCTATTTTTGAGCAATTCGCTATATGGATGACGATCATGTCATCAACGATCTCACCAACGATAGAATCTCCGGGCAATGGATGACAGCATTCTGCATGTATCATCTTGGCATTTTCAACATAATTATTAAAGATTTCTCTCTTATCTCTGGATTTTAACTTTATCTTATGAATAAGCTTTTCAAAGAAACCTTCTTTCTTAAAACTACTGATCTTCCTCATGAAGTGAATAGGTTTTATTGCACCATTTCCTACAGCGCTATAAAATTCTTCAATAGTCTTGTAGCCAAAAATAGTTGAAGTTTTTCTGATTATTTCTCTATCAGGTTTTACTTTATATTTTTCAAGTTCATTATAAAAAGTTTCTCTGCCGAGTTTCAAAGTCTTATTAAATTGAGTTTTTTTTAGAAAATGTTTGATCGATGATCTAGCCCTAGGGCTCTTTGCGAACTTTAGCCAATTATAAGTTGGTGTAAAGTTCTGAGAAGTAATTATTTCAACAACATTTCCATTTTCCAAAATGGTTGAAAGTGGAATGATCTTTCCAGCCATTTTGGCTGCAATACAATGATTTCCAATATTTTCATGGATCTTATATGCAAAATCTACCGGAGTTGAACCTGCAGGTAAAGTGATGAGATCTTTTTTAGGTGTAAAAACAAATATCTCACCGGAAATAAGATTGATTTTCAATTCTTCTAAAAATTCTTTAGGATCTCTGGATTCAAAACTTTCCTGAAGAGCGCCTCTTAATTTATTTATGTACTTATCAAGAGCTTCATGATCTTGTTCAATATTAGTATCTTTATACTTCCAGTGTGCTGCTAAACCACATTCTGCTATTTCGTGCATTTTCTTTGTTCTGATCTGTATCTCAATAATTTTATTTTCAAATGCTACTTTCGTATGTAATGATTGGTAGCCGTTCTGCTTTGGTGATGCAATATAATCATGGAACATGCCATGAATAGGTGGGAATAGCTTATGCACCATACTTAATATTTGGTAGCAATCTTCATCATTAGATATAATGATCCTTATTGCGATAATATCTAGGATCTCTTCAAAATTATTTTTTCTTGTCTGAAGTTTTCTGTGGATGGAATAAAAGTGTTTTATTCTACCATTAACTACAGGTGTTATGTCCTGCACAGCCAGTTCTTCAAGTATTAAAGGTTTTATCCTATTTATAAATGAATCTATAGAATCAAATCCTTCATCCACTCGATCTTTTATTTGTTTGAAATTTTCTGGGTCGATCAACTCAAATGAAAGGTCTTCAAATTCACTCTTTATTTTATACATTCCGAGTCTATATGCCAAAGGTGCATATATTTCTAATGTTTCTTTTGCTATCTTTTTTTGCTTTTCAGCAGACATGAATTTAATGGTCCGCATATTGTGCAATCTATCAGCAAATTTGATGATTATTACTCTAATATCTTTGATCATACTGATGATCAATTTTCTAAAATTTTCAGCCTGCTTTTCTTCTAAAGTCCCAAAGTTTATTTCATCGATCTTTGTAACACCATCAACGATTCGATGAATAGTCTCTCCAAAATTTTCTCTGATCTCAAGACCGGATATTTCTGTATCCTCAACAACATCGTGTAAGAGAGCTGCAGCAATAGTTATATCATCAACATTTAATTCAGATAAGATCTCTGAAACCATGACAGGATGTTCAATATAAGGTTTGCCACTTCGTCTGAAAACATTTTTATGAGCATCAAAAGCAAATTCATAGGCTTTTTTGATCAGATCCTTATTGACATTACTACCGTTCTCTTGTAATCTCTTTATGATATTATCAATTTGAATCGCGTATCTGGATGGCATTTTTTATTTTCCTTCCAATGATCTTATGTACTTGATAGCATTATGTATTTCATTTATAAGATCAGATGGCAACATACTGACTTCACCATATTTCTCAGTTGCATATCTACCGGCAATACTATGAATGTATAACGATGTAATTATTGCTTTTTCCATAGGTATATTCTGTCCAAGAAGGCTGACAATTATACCTGATAATGTGTCTCCAATTCCTCCGACTGCCATAGCAGGATTTTTATTTATATGAGTGTACATTCTTCCATCAGGGAAAGCGATGAGTGTTGGTGTTCCTTTAAGAACAATATAACAATTCCAATCAATTGCTTTTTGAGTAACTATTTCAATTCTTTCTAATAAAAATAATTCTTTACTGGTATTGATCATTCTTGCCATTTCACTATTATGAGGAGTAAGAACTACATGATGCCCCATTTTTCCAAATAATTCATTCTGATCTGCCATTATATTCAATGCGTCAGCATCAAGAACCATAGGTTTGTCAGTTGATTTTTGAATTAATCTTTTTACAACTTTCTTAGTTTCAGGGTGAACTGACAGACCGGGTCCGACCAAACAGGCATCACACCATTTATATCCTTTTAGAACTTCTTTTTCTGCATTGATAGAAGTAAATCCAGGTTGAGCATATCCGAGTGGTAGCGACATTATCTCAGGAAATATAGTAGAAACAGAAGCAGAAATATTCATAGGAATACCAAGCTTCAGTAAACCTGTTCCAGCTCTTAATGCTGCTGTTGATGAAAGAACTGCAGCTCCAGGCATAGAAAGTGAACCTGAAAAATTAAATACTTTACCAAATTCTTTTTTATCAACTGTAAGCTCTCTATCTTTAAAAGCTCCAACAGCATCAATTTCTTCAGTTAACATTCTTGTATCTTGTATCTCATCATCTATAGACTCAGGATATCCAATATCAACAACATCAACTTTACCGCTATAAACATATCCATCATTTACATATAAACCTACTTTACCATAAGCTAAAGTGATAGTATGAGTTGCTTTGACAGCAATATCTTCAATATTTCCTGTTGTTCCATGTAAACCGGATGGGATATCAATTGAGTATGTCTTTGCTTTAGAATCATTCATTTGCTTAATAACATCGTAAAAAAGATCTTCCGGGTTAGAGTTGAAGCCTGTTCCAAATATTACATCAACGATCAAGTCAGGTTCAGAAAGATCAAAATTTTCTGTTTTCTCAATGAACTGTGTTTTTTTATATACTTTAGTTAATTTTGTTAAAGCTTTTTTTGAATCTGCAGAAACCGCTGTTTTCTTGGCAAGAACATAAACAGTAATGTCGGCTCCGGCATTTTTTAGATGTTGAGCTACCAATAAACCATCACCGCCGTTATTACCTTTACCACAAACGATGGTTACTTTTTTACCTTTGATGTCTTTTTCATACTCAACTATTTTTTCAAATACTTGTTGAGCTGCATTTTCCATTAATGTTGTACTTTTGATACCATGATCTTCGATGACAATTTTGTCTAGCTGCTTCATTATTTCAGCAGTAACGAGTTTCTTCATAAGAATTCCCTTAAAAAATTATGTAATTTTATTATTAGATGACTATAACTCT
>WTAK01000093.1 GCA_013139625.1 Candidatus Delongbacteria bacterium
ATTGGCAGGGGCTTATAACACAAGTACTGATGATAATGTTTATATCGGTCATTTAGCGGGAATGAATTCAACAAGTTCAAAGAACACTTTTGTTGGTTCTTCAAGTGGTGAAAATACGACTACGGGAGGAAGTAACTCATTCTTCGGAGCTAATTCAGGGAAGAATAATGGTTCAGGCAGTTATAATTCAATTTTTGGCCAATTTATATCCAGTAATAACTCAGATGGTTATGGTAATACAATTATGGGATGCAACGCTGGTGATGGTTTAACAGGGGCATCATACAACTACAACTGTCTTTTTGGATATAATGCTGGGAATCGACTTGAAACGGGAAACAATAATGTTATGATGGGTTATAGATCAGGATATGCAAATGATACCGGTACGAATAATGTATTTATAGGTTATGAGGCAGGAGAAAGTAATCAATCAGGCTCATACAATGTCTTTATTGGAAACCAAGTCGGGGGCGTAGCCTATGGTGCATCAAATAGACTGTTGATAGACAATCAAGAAACCTCATTTCCATTGATATATGGTGAATTTGATAACGATCTTTTAAGAGTTAACGGAGACCTTGAAGTAACAGGGAATTCAGCTGTAACCGGGACTTCAACTGTTGGTGGAACACAAACCGTGACTGGTGATGCAACTTTTAATGGAAGGGTAGGAATCGGTTTAACTCCGAATTCATCGTATCTACTTGATGTTCAAGGGGGGCGTATGGCTGTAAGAGGTTGGGCATCAACAAGTACAGAATCATATACTTACGGTATTTACGGATATGCTACTGGTGCAAGTACTTCAAATTGGGCAGGATATTTTAACGGTAACATTAATGTTACAGGTAGTGTGGTTAAATCCGTAAGTAAGACAAAGATAGATCATCCTCTAGATCCAAAGAATAAATTTCTTACTCATGCTACAGTTGAAAGTGATCAAATGATGAATATATACAATGGTGTTGTTTTTCTGAATAGCGATGGAAAAACAGTTGTAACTATGCCTAATTGGTTTGAATCTTTAAACACAGAGTTCAGATATCAACTTACAGCTATTGGAGCACCCGGACCAAATTTATATATCTCAAAAAAGATCAGCGGAAATACTTTTGAAATATCAGGTGGTGTAGCTAATATGGAAGTATCGTGGCAAGTTACCGGAGTTCGTCAGGATAACTTTGCAAAAGCAAATCCAATCGAAGTTGAAAAGACAAAAGACTCTATGGAAAGAGGATACTATTTACATCCTGAAGCATACGGACTTTCAGAAAAAGATGGAATAGAATATCAGCATTTACAAGAAATGAATAAAATTGAAAGATTAAAATAATTGAGGATCTATTATGAAAAAATTATTAGTAGCTACTATTCTATTGTTGGTATTATTACTAAATGCAGAAACATTATTTGAGATCAAAGATTCTCAAGATAGTACAGTTTTCTCAATATCAGATGATGGCATGAGAGTATTCAACCTTGGAGATACTTTGATGGTAATAAGTGCTTCTGATATAAAAGCATATATTGGTTCTAGTAAAGACAGAGCTTTATCTCGTTCATTCAGTATATCAACCAATACAACTGGAAAAGGAGATCCTGCGAATGTTTTGGAAGTAACAACATCTACTACCACTATGCGAGAAGGTGTTGATGGTGATCAATATACTGATTTTAGTCCCCAAAATATATTCTTAGGTTTACATGCAGGTGGAACATCTTCAGGAATTAACAATGTATTTATCGGAAATGAATCAGGGGTTTCTAATACGAGCGGAGCATTTAATACATTTAGTGGATACATGACAGGATTTTCTAATCTTGGTGGTAACAACAATACTTTTATTGGTTATAATGCTGGAACAGCTAATACGAGTGGAAGTTCAAATGTCTTTGTAGGATTTAATGCAGGTACTGAAAATACTAATGCAGTTAGTAATACATACATTGGTAATGCTGCAGGAAAGCTTGCAACCGGTATTAAAAACACTTTTGTAGGTTATGCAAGTGGGATCGCGAATGTCTCAGGAGGATATAATTCTTTTTTTGGCGATAATTCTGGAGGTAGTAATACCGGCTCATATAATGTATTTCTAGGGTATCAAGCAGGTAGAGTTTCCGGGTCAGTATCACATAGGCTTTACATAGACAATTCAGAAACTTCAACTCCATTGATCTACGGGGAGTTTGATAATAATAGATTAATATTCAACGGAGATGTCGGAATTGGTAAATCACCTGGGTTTGCACTTCACATAATAGATGACTATGTGGGAACATATACTGAAGCATCAACAAGTTCAGGTGATAATACGTATGGTGTTTACGCAATAGCTGGGGGTGGTTCCGGTGCCAATTATGGAGTTTATGGAGGAACAACTGGAACAACTGGAACTAGATGGGCAGGATATTTTGCTGGTGATATTAATGTCTTAGGTACTGTAGTTAAGTCCGTTGATGAAATTAAGATAGATCACCCATTAGATCCTGAAAATAAATTTTTATCACATTCAAACATTACAAGTAACGAAAGAATGAATGTTTACAATGGTAATATTATCCTGGGTAGTGATGGTACTGCAGTTGTAACTATGCCGGATTGGTTTGAGTCAATAAACACAGAATACAGATATCAATTGACAGCCATAGGAGCTCCCGGGCCAAACCTATACATTTCAAAGAAAGTTAATGGTAATACTTTTGAAATATCAGGTGGAAAAGATAATATGGAAGTTTCATGGATGATCACAGGAATAAGAAATGATAATTATGCTAAAGAAAATCCAATTGAAGTTGAAAAGACCAAAGATCCAATTGAAAAAGGATATTATTTACACCCTGAAGCATATGGACTTCCAACAGAAAAAAGTATTGAATATCAACACAACAAGGAAATTAAAGACCAAAGTGAGAAATAAAATATCAAAGGATTCGTTATGAATAAAATATATGCAATTATTATCTTACTCTTAGTATTGGTTCTAAGTGCAGAAACATTATTTGAAGTGAAAGATTCTCAAGATAGTACGGTATTCTCAATATCGGATGATGGTATGAGAGTGTTTAACCTAGGAGATACTTTGATGGTTATCACTACATCTGACATACAAAAAATAAAAACACTGCTAGACAAATAGGAGCTTGAAAATGAAAAAAATATTACCAATAATTTTCGTAATTATTTTCTCATTAAGTGCAGAAACACTTTTTGAAGTAAAAGATGCTCAAGATAGCACAGTATTCTCAATATCGGATGATGGTATGAGGGTATTTAACTTGGGAGACACCTTGATGGTAATAAGCTCGTCAGACATAAAAGCATACATTGGTGAGAGCAAAGATAGAGCTCTGTCTCGCTCGTTCAGTATTTCTACAAATACAACAGGAAAAGCAGGTTTGGCAAATGTTCTGGAGGTCACAACAGATAATACTATTATGCGAGAAGGTGCGCTGGGTGATCAGTATACTAATTTCAGCCCTGATAATCTTTTCTTGGGTCTGAGAGCTGGTCAAGAAAACAGAACTGGAATAAACAACATATTCATCGGGAATGAAAGTGGTATTTTAAGTTACTATGGAGATGATAACATTTTTATTGGATATCAGGCAGGGTACAGAAATGACTATGCTAGTGAGAATGTCTTTGTAGGAAATTATGCAGGATATAACAATTACTCTAGTGATCCGTCTCCTTATGGAAGTATGAATGCATTTCTAGGGACTTATTCAGGATATAGTAATATCGACGGATTCCTGAATACTTTTTTGGGATATAGAGCAGGCGAAGATAATAGAGGTGCACGTGAAAACACTTACGTAGGTGGATATGCAGGAAGCAATAATAATGGTAGTGAAAATGTTGCTCTTGGAGTTTCTGCTGGAGGTAGTAACTTGACAGGTTCTGGTAATGTATTTCTTGGTTATCAAGCAGGTTATAATGAAACAGGTTCAGATAAGCTATATATCGATAATTCAGATACTTCAACTCCTCTAATATGGGGCGATTTTGCAACTGACAGGGTATCTGTAAATGGATTGCTTAGTGTAAATAATAATAATCTGACATTAAGCGTGAGTCCTGGAAGTGGAGTGGATCCTATAAATTATATTTATCAGGGTGTTGCTGGAAGTTCTAATGTTAAAGATTATGCTGTTGCTATTTATGACCCACTTTGGGTTTCAGGGTCAGTATGGGCTATTTCATTCTTAACAACCTCAGATAAAAGATTTAAGAAAAATATAGTGCCTATTAGTAACGCTCTTAGTAAAATTTCTCAGATCGATGGAGTCTATTTTGAGTGGAACGACAATATGCGAAAGGTCAAAAATAATGGAGAACCTGAAATTAAACGAGACACCTCAAAACAAATCGGTTTTATTGCTCAAGATATTGAAGAAGTTTTTCCAGAAATGGTAAGTACAGATGGAAGTGGATATAAATCCGTTGATTATTCCAAGATGTCTGCTGTGTTATTAGAAGCGGTAAAAGAAGAACAACAACAAATAGATAAGCAGCAACATCAAATAGATATGCAGCAACAACAAATAGATATGCAGCAACAAAAAATAGATATGCAACAACAACAAATAGATATGCAACAACAACAAATAGATAT
>WTAK01000150.1 GCA_013139625.1 Candidatus Delongbacteria bacterium
AAATTGCCTTTTCCGTGATAGTTATAGCTCGTAAATGGACTTGTATCTACATGATTTGGATTTTCTCTCATAGAACGAACACCCTCCAAGTCAAATGTCTGACCATCTAGAATATAGCCGACAAGACCTTCTTCAAGTAATTCAACAAGATATTTATTACTTCCACCTCTGGCAAAAGCTGCTTTAATACCTTTTCTACGCATAATTTCACCAAAATAGATTCCTATAGAAAGTGCTGTTCCACCTGCACCTGCTTGAAACGAGAATCCATCCTTGATCAATCCTGCTTCTTCACAGAATTGTGCTGTCAGTTCAGCTATATGAAGTCTGTCAGGACTTTTTGTTATCTGAGTAGTACCTGAAATTATTTTCTCTGGAATACCGACTTGATCGATCTTGACAACATAATCAATGTTGTTGCCATTGATTTGCCATGGGATACATGGAAATGGAACAAGATTATCGGTTACTACTATTGTCTTATCTGCAAACTGAGAATCTGCCAAAGCAAACCCTAAGAGACCACAAGCTGAACTGCCATTTACTCCGTTAGCATTACCAAACATATCAGCAGTTGGTGAAGCAATAACAGCTATATCTATTTGCACTTCTCCATCTTGAACAGCTTGATATCTTCCACCATGGGAACGTAAAACTCCAGTACCTTTCATTTTACCTTGTGAAGCAAAACGACCCAAAGGACCATTCATACTACCTTCAATATGATGAATTGTACCATCTTCCATATACTTGATCAAAGATGCCTGGCATGGGAATGAAGCTGAAGGATACCAGATCAGATTTTTAATTCCAAGTTCATGTGCGATATCAAATATCTGAACAGCAACTAGATCACCGTTACGAAAATGATGATGTGTAGAGATCGTCATTCCATCTTTCAAACCAGCCTTAATAAGAGCTTTCTTCAAACTAGGTACGGTCTTATTACCATCTAAAGGATAATCTGCACAACTTGAAATTTTCGGAGCAAATTTTCTTCCTTTTGGTTTATATTTTCCAATACCTTTATAAGGAATAACTTTTTCACCGTTTATCTTTTCAGGGATCATTTTTCCGACTGCGTTCTTAACAAATTTCATTTTCATTATTTTTTCCTCCAATCAGAATCTAATTTCCCAACATTGATAGCTTGTTCTATTGTGTTTTGAGCACGTTTAACAACCGGTGGATCGATCATTTTTGAACCCAGAGAAACTACACCTAGTCCTTTTTCTGTTGCAATGATAAAAGCATCAACTATCTTTTTAGCTCTATCAATCTCCTTATCATTCGGTGCATAATTCTCGTGTATCACAGGAATTTGTCTTGGATGAATACATCCCATTCCATCGAATCCCAGAGATTTTGATGTTAGAACATTTTGCTTTAATGCTTCCATATCAGAAACATCTGAGAAAACTGAATCTATAGGTTGAATTTTTGCTGCACGAGCTGAATTTACTACCTGACATCTTGCAAAGAATGTTTCATTGCCTTCATTAGTTCTCTGTGTACCTAGATCAGCTGTGTAATCCTCAAGTCCGATCGCTAAAGAAACTACATTTTCAGATACTGCAATTTCATAAGAGTTTATAACACCCAACGCGCTTTCGACAATAGGCATCAACCATATCTTTCGTTTAGCTTTGTTCAATTTCTTGATTTTAGCATTAACTTCTTTTACCTGATCCGCGGATTCACACTTAGGCACAAGTATCAGATTCACATTATGAGCAACGATAAATTCAAGATCTTCAAGTCCCATTTGCAATTGATTAATTCTAACCATTCTTTCAGCACCATAGCAATTCACATTACGAAGACCGTTCCTGACAAGATATCTAGCTTCATTTTTCTTGGCAGGAGCTACGGAATCTTCCAGATCAAGAATAACCCCATCCGGATCATGGATACCGGCATTTAAAGCTAACTTTGGAGTATTTCCAGGAAGATACAGTCGTGATCTACGGTTTCGGTCATTTTTTGTTTGAAATTTGTTCTCAGGGATCATTGGTAGTAAATATTCTTTATCTGTCTTTATTAACTGCTTAACAGCCGCTTCAATACGAGCTGCAATAATATAATCTAAAGCACCCGTATCTTCAATCTTGAATACAGCATCTTTAATTCCGTAAAACTTTAACACATCCTTACAGAGTTTAGTAATTTGATCACCGAAAAGAGCTTTTACTTTGCTGATCACCTCAATTTTCAACCCACCACTTTTCTTGAGTTGTAATGTGATCTTGCAATCGGACTTTATTTTTGGTCCATAATTTCCGGCTTCTGCTATTTTAGCCATGATTTCTCCAATTTGTAAGAATTTTAGTTTTCATTCATCCAGTTAACAAGTCCCTTAGCTTCAAATATTGCCAATAATTCATCAGGTAACGGTGCGAATTTGATCTCAGTGTCATTTATCTTAATGACACCTTTTTCCAAACTAACATCAACCTTATCACCGGCTTTATACATATCAACTACCTCAGGTACTACAAGTATCGGCAATCCCTGATTTACAGAAGAACGGTAGAAAATACGATTAACAGATTTTACTATTACAGCTTTCACTCCAAGATGTGCCAAGCCAACTGCAGGATGCTCTCTTGAACTTCCACAGCCGAAATTCTCGCCGGCTATAAGGATATCACCTGCTTTTACATTATCAGAGAAATTTTCATCAAATCCTTTGAAAAGATGAGGAATAATATCTGCAGGCTCTGAACTAAGCACTGAATATGTTAAATTACCTGCAAACATCTGATCAGTATTAAGATCCTCAACATCTGAGTAATTCCAAACATTCTCGATACGCCTGTTTTCACCTTCTGGAATATCAACAGTTGTAGTTTGTTCTCTCTTGAATGGGAACTTATCATTAGATTCGATACCACGCGGATCTGTGATCTCACCTTTGATAGCAGAGTATGCCACACAAGCAGGTGAAGCCAGGAATATCTCAGCTTCTTTATTACCCATTCTACCTTTGAAATTTCTGTTAGCAGTTGAAATTACAGTGTAACCATCTGCAGGAATTCCTTGAGCTGTACCAAGACATGGACCACAAGAAGCTGCTAGAACAGTTGCTCCGGCTTTCATCAATTTCGTTGTTAGACCTTCTTCTATCATTTGTAAATATATTTCTTTTGAAGCTGGAATAACCAAGAGTTGGAAATCCTTAGCAATTTTCTTCCCGTCAAGGATCTCTGCTGCGATTCTAATATCTTCCAATCTACCGTTTGTACAAGTACCGATCAAACCCTGATTAAGTTTTCTTCCCTGAACTTCAGAAACAGCCTTCACATTATCAACGTGATGAGGAGCCGCTACCAGTGGGAATATTTCATTCAAGTTTATATCGATCACTCTTTCATAAACAGCATCTTCATCAGCCCAAACTCCCTTAGTGATCTGTGTACCTAAGAATTCTTCAAGTACGCTATCAGCAGGAAATACTGCGTTCTTAGCACCCATTTCTGAAGCTAAGTTAGTAAGTGTCATTCTTTCAGAGATAGAAAGATATTTAACACCGTCACCGTGGAATTCGATGCTCATATAATTTGCACCTGCTGAACCTATCATACCAATTATCCAAAGTGAAATATCTTTGGCATAAACACCTTTAGGAAGTTTTCCATTCAGGTTTATTTTCATTGATTCAGGTACTCTAAACCATGTTTGACCACGTTTCCAGATCCCTGCGGATTCAGTTCTGTCAATTCCTGCAGCAAGAGCATTGAAAGCTCCCGCTGTACAAGTATGACTATCACTTCCGACAATGATCATTCCCGGTTTCGCATGATAGCTCATTACCTGATGACAGATACCATCTCCAACATCGTGAAATTTGCATACGCTTTGATCATTCACAAAATCACGGATTGTCTGATATTGATTCGCTAATTTTGCATTTGTCGGTGGTGCATTGTGATCCAAAACAACTAAAAGTTGTTCTTTATCAGAAACCTTATCACCACCCATTTTATTGAATGTATTCTTTATACTTGCTGTATTATCGTGCGTCAGAACAATGTTTGGCTTACGAAAAACAATTGCTCCTTTCTCTGCATTTAGCATTTTTTCTACAAAAGTTTTACCTGACATAATTTTCTCCTATTATTTCAGCAATCCGCCTTTTTTATAGATCTGAACCTTTAATTTAGCAGTCCACCTTTTTTATAAATATCTACCTGTACAGATGAGAATTCATTTATCTTAACAGATTTTCCTGTCTCAAGATTCGTCAAAATACTTGTTTCAAGGTCAATACTTATCTTATCTCTCTGTTGCAAGTTAAGTTCTGAAATATTATCGTAAGTAAGTATTGGGAAAGCAGCGTTAATTGCATTTCTTTCATAGATAGATCCAAAAGATTCAGCTATGATTATTTGCACTCCTAACGACTTGAAGCAGTCAACAGCTTGTTGACGTGAACTTCCGGCTCCAAAGTTCTTACCTGTGATAACGATATCACCAGGTTCAGCTTTCTTTGGAAAGTCTTTCCAACCTTCCAAGTTATCGAAAGTATATTGTCCCATTTCATTGATATCTGTTATTGTAAGATAACGGTTATGGAAGATCATATCTGTATCGATATTATCTTCATTCACTAACCATATTTTACCTTCGATCAAAGTTGGTTTTTCTTCAACACTTTCAGATTTTACAACAGTCTTTTCAAGAATTTTTCCAGTTGGTTTAAATTCAGCCGGTGTTTCAGGTATTCTATCAGGAGTTGTTATGTAACCTGCGATAGTTGATGCAGCCACTTCTGCCGGAGAACCAAGATACACTTCTCCTTTTCCCTGCTTACCTGCAAAGTTTCTATTACCTGTACTAATAGTAACTTCTCTGGGACCGTTTTGCCCGATTTGACCTGCTGCGCAACCTGCACAACCTGCATTTCCAATTAAAACGCCGGCACTTTTAAAAATATCGATTATTCCTTCTTCCAAACATTGATTCCAAACTTCGTCAGTGGAAGGAACTATTTTCAAAATTACACCAGGTGCTGTTTTTCTTCCTTTTAGAATTCTTGCAACTTCTCTCATATCCTCGATTCTTCCATTTGTACAACTTCCAATAAAACCTGAATCGATCTTAGTTTCGAATACTTCGTCAATACTTACAGAGTCATCAGGATGACCGGGGCGTGAAACCATTGGTACGAATGTAGAAATATCTATTTCCAGTTCTTTATCGTAAACAGCATCTTTATCAGCTTCTATTTTTTCTAATTTTCTACCTGAGCGTGTTTCACAATATTCCATAATTGCATCAGTAGGAGGAATTAGAACGATTATTGCTCCCATTTCCGTTCCCATTGATGAGATCGTGATCCTTTCATCCAGAGTAAGTTTCTCAATTTCATCACCATAAAGTTCTACTGAACAACCTAGAAGAG
This sequence comes from Candidatus Delongbacteria bacterium, assembly GCA_013139625.1. Taxonomy (GTDB): domain Bacteria; phylum UBA4055; class UBA4055; order UBA4055; family UBA4055; genus WTAK01. The sequence continues at coordinate 5,405 of WTAK01000150.1, forward strand.
TATTTGCTCCAAATTTATTCAATAAGTTCAGTACGACATCTTTTGCATATATATTCGCAGGTCTTTTTCCTGTGAAAGTAAGCTTTATTGATTCAGGAACTTTGAACCAACTCTTACCTGAAGCCCATGCTGCAGCAATATCCTGATCTCCCATTCCCTGCCCAAAAGCACCGATAGCTCCAAGAATATTTGCATGAGAATCCGTTGAAATAAAAGTACAACCCGGAGTTGCTAAACCTTTGTCTATTACAAGGTGAGTTCCGATACCTGAATTCACATCATAAACTTTTATCCCTTTTTCACGTGCATACATTCTGCAGGCTTGTTGACTTGTTGCATATTTTGGATCTGAAGTAGTTGGGTAACAGTCAAATGTAAAAAATGTTTTGCTGACATCATCGACTTCCAGTCCATTATTTATAAGATTTTCTACTACATTTGGTCCACCGAAGTCACGAGCAACACGTACATCTATCGCTATATCTACAATCTGTCCGGGTTTTACTACCTCATTTCCTGAGTGATTTGCTATGATTTTTTCTATAAAAGTTAAAGCCATTTTAGACTCCTATTTTAAATTTTAAGTCTTTCTTTGAACGGAAGGAACGTCATAAAATCAGCATGGTGTACAAGGTATGCTTCTGTAGTTCTTTTTACCAAGTTACCTTCACCTGCATGCGTTGCGATTATGTGACATACTTCAGCAGGAACTCCACATTCTTCGGCTAGAGAAACACCTGAGAAAGGATGACGGAGATATTTTCCGTAGTTACCTTGTTTAGCTTTTCTATTTTCATCCATCACATACTCGAGTAATTTACCAACATCCGCAAGAATTGCTCCTGCGATAAGGACATCCATATTTATTGGAAGTTCACCGTGATAAAATTCATTACACTTTTCAGCTGCTGCTTTTGCGATATGAACAACACTTTGTTTGTGATCCATGAATGTAACTTTAAGGTCAGGTCCACAAAGTAATGTAAAAGGAATAGTCTTTAGGTCGTTCTCAGTTAGAACACTTCTTTCCAAAGCTAATTCCCATGTCTTTGCTGTTTGTTCTCTGAGTTCTTTACCTTCGATCCAATTAAGTTCAGGCCATAATTCATATATATTCATAATTTCTCCTGTTTGATTTTAAACAAGGGGCTTTTTATAGCCCCTTGTAATAAATGGTTTACTAACAACACCCTTTGCAATCACAATTTATTTTATCAATTATAGCTTGAGCCATCATTTGAGTAGAAGCAGCACCTTTTGCAACAACATCAGGCTTACCGGTCATCTTCATCATGTCATAAGTTTTTGTTTTACCTTCAGAAACAACATCTGCAACAGCTTTTCTGATCTTCTTTGCTATCTCTTGCTCATCAATAAAATCAAGCATCATACAAGCTGATTCGATCATAGCAATAGGATTTACAATTGAAGTTTCGTAGTCAGCGTATTTTGGAGCACTACCGTGAGTAGGTTCGAATACTGCAATTCCTGATTCAGGGTTATATTGAGCACTACATGCGAATCCAAGTCCACCAATAAGTCCTGCAAAACCGTCAGAAACGATATCACCGAACATGTTTCCTGCTACAAGAACTCCGTAATTCTCAGGATTCTTAGTGAGCCACATCATCTGAGCATCAATGTTAGTGTTCCAAAGCTCAATATTAGGATAATCTGCTTTCTGGATCTGCTGTGCTAATTTATACATCATTCCTGATGTTTCTCTGATCACATTTGGTTTCTCACATAATGTAACTGATTTATAACCATACTTCTTTGCATGCTCAAAAGCAGCTCTTAAAATTCTGTCAGTAGATTTCTTTGTGAAAATTCTAGTTGAAACTGAAAGTTCTTCAACCGGAGTCTCACCGAAATTCTTCTTGAATTTAGGGTGTGTCATTAAAGCATCGTAAACTTGCTTTGGAGGATTAGACCATTCAACTCCACCGTAAAGTCCTTCAGTGTTCTGACGGAATATCTGTGCATCAACTGCAGGTTCTTCAATAACATCGCCGGCTCCTCTTCTGATGAAGTTCAGGGGGTTGCCCAAGTAAGATTTACAAGGTCTTAAACAAATGTCTAATCCAAAGTGCTGTCTTAGACCAACGATAGGACTTGCATAAACAAGACCTTTAGCTTGTAATTCAGGTGCTAATTCATTAAAAGCTTCATCTTTTGGTTTTGAAGTGATAGCACCGAAAAGTGCAACTTTGTGCTTTGCAAGAAGGTCAAGAGTTCTCTGTGGTAATGGATTACCTTCTTTTTTCCAGAACTCCCACCCGATATCTCCTTCAACGTAGTCTGCTTCAAATCCTGCAGCAGTTAATACTTTGATTGCTTCTTCTAATACTACTTTTCCGATACCGTCACCCGGCATTGATACGATCGTTCTTTTTGACATGATTCTCTCCAATTTTTATTGTTTTAATTTGTTTATTTCTTCTTATCTTCCAACCTTCCTGTAAATAAATATCTTTTCTCTGTGTTCTCTGTGAACTCTGTGGTGAAAAAAATGAGGAAACTTATTTTTGTAATTCAGCATCATCAACTTCAAGTATCTCTTGGTTCTTTTTTTGAAACGCTAAAACTTTTTCTTGTATAGCTTTATCTTTTAATCCAATTATTTTAGCAGCAGCTAAAGCAGCATTTTTTGGATCCAGAATAACTAGAGGTGAAACACCTGAAGGCATTCTTAAACTTGAAAAGATATCTCCCCCGGCAAATGAATCGCTGTAAGGTGGACAAGCTATTACAGGGCAGTAAGTCTGAGCATCAGCAAAACCACTTAAAGCGTTACTTCTACCTGCGATAGTAATAAAAACAACATCTTCTTGTTCGTATTTCTTGATCAGGTCATAACATTTCAATGGAACTTTATGTGCAGATGCAATGCGTACAACATTTTCAATTCCGAAACCATCAAGTGCTCCGGTAATCTTCTCAGCCCATTTTGAGTCACTTTTTGACCCCATTATGATCACTACTTTACTCATTTTTCCCTCTCTTTTTATTTTTAATAGTTTAATTTAGTCTAACTGACCATAGCATTTCAGCCTGACCACCGCTTATATTTGTGAAAAAATGCGTTTGGTGAGAATCAAAGTAAAAACTATCACCTTTATTTATCGTATATGTCTCCTCGTTTAGAATAACTTCAAAACTACCTTTTAGAACAAAGCAAAATTCCTGACATGGGTAATTTGTAGTCATTATATCTTTCGAGTTGGATTTCTTATTAAATGTTATAAAATATGGCTCTATTTGTTTATTTGAATCATGGTTTGACAATAAAAACAAGCTGGTTCCGTTACGATTCTTTCTAACAAATTTTCTTCCATCAGATCTCACTATAGGATTTTGCACAACTGCATCATTTTCTCCTATCAACTCACCTACTGTTGTTTCAAGAGCATCTGCTATCTTCTTTATTGTCATCAATGAAGGAAAAGATTTCGACTTTTCAATTTGTGAAATCAAACTTGGAGAGGCTCCTATTTTGGCAGATAAATCTTTTACCTGCATACCCAGGCTTTCTCTTTTAGTCTTTATTCTAATTCCAATTCGTTCCATAGGTATAAATTCTCACGTTTGTCAAATTTTATTTTATGAATTAAGTAATACTTCACAAAGTTACGAATACTTAATATTTGAAAGCAAGTATTTTTTTAACAAATATTTATATTATTTTTGCACTAAAATGTCTTAATTTTATTGTGAATTACATTGAATATCACAGATTATTTGCGTACATTACTTAATATTAAACAAAGGCTAAACCTATGAACATGACTTCCGCTTTAAATAAATTAAAAGATTTCTTTGAGAGAGAAAAAATACCATATATGGTATTCGGTGGACTAGCTACAGGTATGTATGGTTACGAAAGAATGACATATGATATTGATATAAAGATAATTTATGATATTTCAGAAGTTTCATTGCTTAAAATGATTGATAAACTTAAGATAATCGCAAATATTATACCTAAAGATCCATTGGTTTTTGTAAATAAAACTATGGTTTTACCGATTGAAATAGATAATGTTAAAGCCGATCTTGTTTTTTCAGGTCTGGAATATGAAATTGAATCACTTAAACGAGCCGTTTTGGGAAAACTTATCGGAGTTGAGAAAATAAAAGTTATTTCTCTAGAGGATTTGATTATACAGAAATCTATTTCCGAGCGAGATAAGGACTGGTTGGATATAAAAAATATTATTATCTTGAATAAAAATCTTGATTGGAACTACCTAATGGAAAAAATTAGAATATTTTCGGATATTTTAGAGAAGCCTGAGATAATAGAGAAAATCACAAAGATGAAAAAATGAAAGCAGAAGAAATCAGATCATATCTTGATAAATTAAAAAAATTCAATGAGTGGGAACTCGAGCAGAAATTGAATTACGACCCAGAAATATGTGTTCAAAGAGTTCTTGCATTATATGAATTTGGTATGAAGAACTTTTCTAAAGAAAGTATCAAAAAGCACCTTGAAGAACATCTTGACAATCTTATTCGCACTCAAAGTATTTTTCGTAAGATAAATGATAGTACAATTATATTCTAACAAGATATTTTACATTTTCTTAACTATTTTAACAAATTTTCCGATTATAATTTACCAAAAACAAACAAAATTGGGTTGACTTTGTATTAAAACGTAGCTAAAATCCTGTGTTAGAGATTTGAATTATTTTCTAGTTTACAAAACCAAGTGTCAATGTAATTGTTGGGAACCAGTAACTTCCACCTGTATAAGTTATCATATCAGGTTCTACCACATAATCATCAGTCCTCGGTGCCCTTTTTGTTGCATAACCTTCTTGCAATGGGAAATTAACTGTTAGATCAATAAAGTTCCTATTGTTATTTAGGATAAAATCATAACCTGCTGACACACTTGTTCTAAAACCAATATTTTCTCCATATTCAAACTCATTGAAAAGATCAACATTGCTCAAGTCATCAAAATTAGTAATTCCATAAGAGACATTACTACCGATATAGAATGAATTTTTACTATTAATATCAGCGTAGTATTTTAAACCTAAATTTAAGAATTCAAAATCATTTATTAAGCTTACTCTTGATTCGTTATCTCCTATAGTCGTATTTAAAGCTGAAACTTCAAATATTATATCACCATTCCCAAATGTTTGTCCGAATCCAAGAAATAATCCAAAAATTGGATCTTCCTGATTTTGTACACCTGTTCCAAGTTTAAAAACATTACTACTCTTTTCCCTTAACTCTTTATATTTGTAATTTATCTTATCTTCATAAAAATCGTAGTGAGTTTCGTGACCGATAATAGCACCTGCAATTGGACCGGCAATTATTGAGCCACCCAATTTAAGAAGGGCTGCATAAGCTGCAAGCAGGCTTTCGCTTGGTTGTTGGTTTGCAACCCATATTACACCAATTGCAGCTCCAAATAAAAGACCTTCAAGAAATCCTCTCGATCTACTTTTGAAAGTGATCCTTTCAACATTTTGAAGAGCACGACCATTTATAAATTTGTACGTTTCCTCTACATGATATTTCTTATTCCGTAGCAAATTCCTAAAATTCTTTTTTTCTACTACTGGAATTGTGTCAGGAGTTGATTTTTCTAAAATGTCTTTAACTTTACCTATAGATCCGTCCTTGTATTTGACCTTACCATCTAGACTGTATAAGTTATCCTCCAGATCTTTTCTTTCGATAAGATAATGTGTAGAGCAACTACTCAGAAGCAGGATGAGTATGGATGTGAGGATAAATAATGTGTGTTTAGTGGTCATATCGGGGATTTCTTATTCGCCAATGTTAGCAGTGATTATTTTAATTTTAAAATGGGTTGATTTAGACCGTTAACTATATTCTTGACAACCATATATTTATCTAAACTTTCAAAAAGTTGAGTTAGAGTTTTAAATCCATAGGTTCTTGAGTCAAAACTTGGGTCGATCTTCCTAAGTGAGAGCCCAACTTTCGCTATAAAAGCTTCTTCTTCCTCATTAATTGATATATCAAAAGCTTTGTCAATAATTCTAATATTAAGTTTTGGGGATTTTGTTTTTGTTACTTTCTTTTCTTCAACTAATTCGATTTTGGGTAATAAGTTCTCACTGAAAGTAAATATTTCGCAAGAATTTACAAATGCGATCGGTGTTGTTTTTCGTCCAATACCCATAACGAAAAGCCCCTCTTCCCGTATCCTTTTTGCAAGTCCGGTAAAATCGCTATCGCTCGAAACAATACAAAAGCCGTCAACACTATTACTATGTAAAATATCCATAGCATCAATAATAAGTGAACTGTCCGTTGAATTTTTCCCTGTTGTATAGTTGAATTTTTGTATCGGATTTATTGAATACTGATTGATTATTTCTTTCCAACTGTTCATCTGAGGGATTGTCCAATCTCCATAAATTCTTCTAATTGTAGCCTTTCCATATTTTGAAACTTCTTCGATAAGTTCTTTAATAAGTTTCGCTTGTGCATTGTCACCATCGATCAATACTGCGATATTAAATTTTGAATCTTTCATGATATTATCCTATATTTTATTAATAAATTTATTTATACTGGATGCGGAGTAAAGTGGAATGTTTACAAACTCTTTATCTTGAACAAAGTTTTTTGGAGATAGTCTGATAATCATTTGAGGCTTATATTTATCTGCATAGCTTCTTAGACTTTTTATACTTCCGCTTAAACCGCTTTTTACTTCGATTGGATATATTTTATTTTTATACTCGGTAATATAATCAACTTCGGCATCATTTTTTGAAGTCCAGTAAAATAAATCTTGATTACCGGCTATTGTAAGTTCTCCGGCAACAAAATTTTCAATGAAAGCACCATTGTATTCGGTAAACAGTTCGGTTGGCTTTATAATTATGTCTGAACTCAGATTCAACATAGCACCTAATAGTCCTGTGTCAGGCATATATAATTTAAATTTAGAACGATTTGCATAACCTGCCAAAGGAAGTTTAGGCACACTAACATTATAGACAACATATATTAATCCCGCTTTCTTTAGCCATTCAATTGAATTCTCAAATGTAGAACTACGGGAATTTTTACGAACGGCACTATATTTAAATTTTTTATTCTCTTTAGCAAGTTGGTAAGGAATTGAATTCCATATTTCTGAAGTTTTCACAGCCTGCTCCCTTTCTGAGTATTTCGAAAAATCTCTGCTGTAAGCATCAAGAATTCCATTTTGTATTTTCCTTACTTTAGCTATATCTTTGTCTTCCAGAAAGGATTGGAGTACTTCCGGCATTCCGCCCAAGTATAAAAACATCTTTAATTGCTTGATCAATTTCTTATGAAATGCTTCATGAAGTGGCTCTATTGATTCCATACTATTCAGTTTCTTAGCTAATAATTCATCTCCGAATGCAGTTAAATATTCTGTAAAACTCATTGGATACATTGACATAAAATTAACTTTTCCTACAGGGAAACTACTCTTTTTACCAACGCTTACACCCAGAAGTGAACCTGCGGAGATTATATGATACTCAGGAGCTTCCTCACAGAAATATTTCAAACTCGTAATTGCTTCAGGTGATACTTGTATTTCATCAAAAAAGATCAATGTATCTTTAGAATCAATCTTCTTGCCTATATAAAAACTCAAACTATCTATTATTGTTGTAGTATCTAAACTTTCAGTAAAAAATGTTTTTAGAATAGGATTTTTTTCGAAG
>WTAK01000224.1 GCA_013139625.1 Candidatus Delongbacteria bacterium
ATCTCCTCTGTAAATATTGTAGTAGTCAATATCATAATCTACACCTTCAGCCCAATCTAAGATAATATTCCCTTCTCCACCTCTACCTGTTAAGTTTAATGGAGCTAATGGTGTATCTACTAGAGTATAATCTCCTGTAATCCCACTGATATGGTAAACATCGGCTTCGTTCCAAACCCAAGAAATACCCAATTCGTTTCCATTGCCTAACCACGATCTTCCGTATTGAACATAACCCGGCTCATCTATATGGTTGTCTGCAACTTCATATAGAATATTTGTTCCCTCTCCATCAGATGTAAATCCAACAAAAATATCACCTTCCAATCCGGAAAGTTCTACAGAATAAGGTCTTAGATCAACCATCGTTAAAGCATAGGGATCTTCAGATGATGAAGCTTGCTCAAAATATATCGGAGTAATAATATCTTCTCCAGGAAATCCTCCTGCATCTGCCCAAATATGAATATTCATAGGTGAACTCGGGCTATCACTTATAGTATAATTTCCTATTGTCAGTCCAACTAGATCGGATCGATAATGCCCTTTTTCGATCACAGGCCCCATTGTTATTCTTTTTGCGATAGCGTATGCTGTAGCTTGGTCTGAATTTCCTATAGTATCGTAAAAATCAGCAAATCCTTCTCCGTTTTCGTAGTATAAATAATTTCCAGAGTATACTTCAAAAAAACCTGTCTCAGAACTATTTAAGAACTCCGAACTATCTATTGCTGCAATTTTATAATTGATCTTAGCTCCAGATTCAATGGCGGGAATAGTTACAGTATAAGTATCACCAACTGCAGTACTAAGATCTGAATACGAAACTTGCTCCAAGCCATCATCCACTATGTAGATCAACTTCACTTCACTTAAATTTGATGGGTCTTTTATGTTTACTTCAAAATTGTAATCTACTAGACCAATGACAAGGTCGTCAGAGCCTGAATAAGTTATAAGTGGCGTAGAATAGTCTTTTGAATAACCGACTATCTTAAAATCATCGATATCAACGCCATCTCCATTAATATATTCATCAGCTTTGACTGTAAATTTAAATTTTACACTGGATTCTGTAGATACTGCACCTAAATCCACAGAATAATATTCCCATTCAGGATGATGACCAGTGAAACTCGCCAACTCGACCCATGTTGCTCCGCTATCAAGTGTAGCTTCTATAATAAAAAAGTCAAACGACTCCTCAAGATCAATACTTGCCCAAAAATACATTTTTCCACTCGCATAGGCAGAAAGATCAAATTCTTTTGATTGCATGTAACTCGTAGTATTATTGTAATAATTTCCACTCGGACTATCCGATACTGATTTTACAGGTGAGTAAAATGATGTTGTTTTGTATCCCCAGTTTCCACCGATATAATTCCAATCCGCAAATATATGATTTTCATCGAAGTCATCAAAATAAATCACCGATCCTTCAAGCCATTCAACCTCAAATTCCGCAGAATTTAAGATATTATTTGAAACATCTGTAATACTGAATTTAACCTTTCCGAAAGTTTCAGTAGTTTCAGCCGGAATTGTTCCTGTGTAGGTATAAGAATTGTATTTAAAGGTTGACATTGGTATCTCTATTTGAGTTATCCAATTATCTTTACTGTAGTATGCTTTGCATGAATCAATCGCAGATTCATCATTGAAAGTAACCGATATATTTATACTATCGTTTACGAAAACAGGTGACTGATATTCAAATTTTTCGATCTCCGCAACTTCATTATCAGCTACAAAATAAATATCGTATTGCTCTGAATCGGTGACATTTCCACCAACATCAGTTAAAGTAAAATTTATAGCCCCCGAAGTTTCAGATGATAGTGCCGGTATTGTTCCAATCCATAACTCTTCCTCAAGCTTTGATGCAGAAAAAATGAGATCTGTGTAAGTTGCTCCTCCATCAAAAGTATAATGCCCTGTAATTGATGCAACACCCGTTCTATCATGAACAGATAAATTTATATTCATATCATTATTTACAAATGTACCAATGTTAGGATCCAAAGCTTCGTTGGCTAAAATTTTGTTGATCACAGGTCCTTCATAGTCTAAAAACAATTCTACATCATCAATATACCACTGATCTTCATAGTTACCTACATAATGAAAGCCAATATATACATCCTGACCGGCATAGGCCTGAAGTGCTAAAGTTACATTTCCCCATTCTTCTCCTTTACCCTCTTCACCAAGTGGAGGATATCCGGTATAAATTATATCCCAATTCACCATGTCCGTGGAAATTCCGATCTCATGCTTTCCAGTTGCAATGTATTGCATATAGTATCCTAACTCCCAGAAAGAAAGTGTTATCGAGTTTGAAACCGGCAATTTCATCAATGGAGTTATCAACCAATCATCGTTAAAATTAGGAACATCCCCATCTGAATGGAAGGCACTATATGTACCTGTATGACTTCCATTTTCATAATAATCTGTATCGACAACAGAAAATCCAACTCCGGTTGAATCTAAAACCTGTGTCGTCCAATTTTCCGGAGGAAAAACAGCTCCTTCAAAACCTTCAATCAGCAACAACTTATCCTTTGACCAAGTTATGGAATGTTCTTCTGACCACTGAGCATTCGATTGATCATCTTCCAGATAGAATTTAACCGATCCAATTGTCCCATCGGGTTGACCTGGGATCGTACCTGTAAATAAATAATTGTTTTTGGCAGATACCATAGAAAATGCCACCCATGTAATACCACTATCAATAGTGTATTCTGCATTCAAGGGAGATATGACATTATTAGCATCTTGGATCAATAATTCAAGATTTGCATCAGTATCTATAAAATTATCTCCGCCTGCCAAATTTCTAATAATTGGTGGATAAACATCAATATCCTCATATGGAGATAATGAAACTTGTGTTACCCATTCATACCTTTCATCCATATTATAAAAAGGTAACCATTCGTTTGATAGGCTAAAATAGCTATGATCACTTCCCGTTAAATTTGATGACACTTGCCTTGGCATTCCTGCTTCATCAGGTACTACCGATATATAAAAATCACCTGTCATTATCATTGGTGTTTCAAAAATAAAGTCATTGAAAGTAGTTGCTGATATCATTTCTGATGAATTCCATAGTACTGTCGCCCCATCCTTGTCGTATATTTTATAACTAAAATTATAACCTTTATCAAAAAAATATGAAGATAATCCATGTAAGTTAACCGGATATTCTAATCCGAAATCATTGGCATTTACCAAAGTTGCCCTTTCTTCTTCCTCTTGCCACAAATAATATGCCTCACCATAATATGAGTGCCATGAAGTATCCTTGATAGCTATATTAAAATCCATATTTGGCAATATTTCTCTATTGGAATATCTTTCAATTCCAAAAATATTTGCAATAATAATCGCTAAAATTATAAATGTTAATTTTCTCATTCTTACTCCTTAAATTTTCAATAGTAAAGACCTTGAGGTCCATTACACACTAATTCTAACGATGTAAAACTAAAAAGACAAGATGTTTTTTCATATGATATAAAATATATGTATTAAAAAAGCCCCAAAAAACGGGGCTTTTATGAATCTGAAACATTTCGCTATAATTATACTATTAGTTTGTAGCAATAATATAATAGAATAACTTAGCTTGTGAAGCTGCAACTGTATATTGGTTAGTACCAACTGAAGTTACAAATGTAAATGTTCCATAAGGATCATCTGATGAATAAACATCATATCCCGTTGCGTCTGCTGAAACATCCCAATCTACTACAATGTCAGAACCTGAAATACTAGTAACAACATTTGCAGGCACTCCTGGAGTGACAACACCACCACCTGGAGTATATACATCCACTGAATTCGAAGCATCTGATAACCCGACCGGATTAACGTAAGCAGCTTTTATCTCGTAAGTATAAGTACCTTCATCAGCAGGTGCATCAGTGTAAGTCAATGATGTTGTTGTACCGATCAGATCTCCATCTCTGTAAACATTATATGTGTCTATACCTTTGCTTTTTGGCATTTTAACAGGTATTCTTCTGTCTCTGTTATCCACCATTGTCATATTCTCAGGTATGACCATAGTAGAAGTCCAGCCTTCTTTATGAACTACAACAGGTTCATCCAGTTTTTCTCCGGGTTTTGCAACTTTGACTATAGGATCAGGATCAGCACCTGTTACGTATGACAGCATGCAGAATTCAAGTTTAACACCACCTGAAGATATTGAATAACTGTAAGCATCTTCACTTCTTTTATAGAAATAACTGTGGACCCTTCCGGCAGAAGATGGACCTGCAAGGTTTGAAGGATGTCCTAAGGTTGTGTCATAAGTTTCAACCTCAACATTCCATTCACCGTTCAGCTCATATGTCTGATCCAGACCGACCTTATAGATTTCTCCAGGTATAGCTGTAAGAATACCACTTTCGTATAAAAGCGTACCGTTGACAGGATTTCCGTCCCATAATCGTATTGTGAAAGTATCATCTGCCCCCCATAGATCATCATCCCACTCATAGAATCCTGCAGCTATGGAGTCAATGTATACAGGGTAGAGCAGTCCAAGGTCCTCAGCAAGGAATACAACTCTTCTCTGAGCACAGTCTTCGTCAACTAAATTATCAACTGTTGTAGTACAGTTCTCAGGAGCAATATATGATGCCCAGTGAGATGGTGTACAGAAAGGCATATACCACGCAAGGTCTATGTCCGCACCGTTAAGAACCCCGGTCAGATAATCGGGTTTTGGATTTGCAATAATATTTTCTGTTTTTGAAGGATAACGTAAAGATACACCTGTTGGATAGATAGCTCTTACATAATAAGTATTTTCACCCTCAATGAATCCCGTATCAGACCATACTTCGCTTGCGCCGGTATACGGAACCGTGACCGCAAAAGAACCGTTTCTGTAAATATCATATTCATCAGGAGGAGTACCACCTGTATTCGTTCCACACAGAAGATCATCAACGTAGAATTGATAACCATCATTATATATGTAACACAGACCTATTCTGTAAGTTCCGGAATATGCTGAAAGATCGATCTGAACTTCTGAATCGAACAGATTGTTTCCCGCTTCTCCTGTCACAGTACCGTCAATTTCATATACCATGGTAAGTTTTGCCGCAGCATCTACTACCATTGTTTCCATAAAATCAATGCCATCGTTTGCATAAAGATAAACTCTGAAATGTGTGAACCATCCTTCGATATCATTATTTTTGAACCACATCCAGAAATTCAGGAAACTTCCTGATGATAATGTTATCTGAGGAGAAAAGTTCCAGCTGAAAGGGTATCCGTCGGTAGTACCCGCAGTATAACCCAGACCTGTTGAGTAAAGGCCGCTGTGTACATATTCTGCTTCACTGTTAAGACTCCAGCCGTCTCTATTCCCTCTCCAGAAATATCTTCTCGTAGATTTAACACCTGGATCATATGACTGTAATTGTATCCAGTTACTGTATGATGATGTTTCAAAGTCTTCATTAACATAGGCTGTTCCGGTAAAAGGAACGTCCCAAGCTAGATCAATACTTGTTCTTCCAATTGCGTTCGCCTCAATATTTCTAATGACAGCAAAATCACCAACAGTAACAACATCTACCGAGTAAGAATCTGTAATATGCGATTCACCGTCAGAATATACTGCTGTAACATAATAAGAATAACTTCCTGATATCAGGTCATAATCGCTATAAGATGTACTAGTTGTATTGCCCAGTAGAACTGCCTGAGATCTGTTTATCGATTTAAAAACATTGTAACTGTCCTGATTGTTTCCTGTAGGAGCATTCCAGGTCAAAGATACATCTTCACCGTTTGCAAGTGAACCGTTCAATCCTGTTGGTGCCGGCCAGTTAGCTGCAAATTCGTCTGTATCCGGAACAAGAGAAATTCTGATCTGACTTACAGTATAATCACCGTCACCACCACCTGATCCTATACCAGTTGGGACAAGAGATGTGATCCGATACCAGCCGTCCTGATAACCGCCCCAACCCCAGTTGAAGTGATACCAGTAATCGTCAGTATATCCGTCAAGGATGAACGAGTGAACTCCACCTGCCCACCACCATGGCCTCTTAGCATCAAGCTCCGCCTGGATAGTAGAAGCGTAATAAACTGGATCAGTTGGAGTACCTACATTATTGTACGTTGCAGTATAATACCAGTGGTCGTTCATCGCTGTAGATGCAGTAAGCATGTTTGCTTCTGAACCACCGTCATCAGTTGTTCCGTAGCTCATATCAAATGAGTGACCTGTAAGGTAGTTCAATTCAGTCATGTTCTGAATTGCTGCTGCATCTATATCAATTGTTTCCCAGTACTCAGGATAAAGTCCCCACTCAATATTAACATCGTTATTCATTACAGTATAATCAAAATTATAATTCGAGTATGTCTCTGTAGTTCCAGCAGAGCTGTTGGTATTAGATCCGGTACCTGTTGGTGGCCATTCGTGATATCTCATGATCATTGATGCTGCAGTCGCAACACAACCTACATAAGTCCATGTTCCGTCTTTTTCCGGACACAGATCATTCCAGGGCCACACCTGATCCCAGTGGGACCTTACTAAAGCATCGACCATAATTCCTTTTGAAGCTTTAGGGAATGAATTGTTTTTGATGTTCTTCCATTCGGTCTGCGCAGCTGCATCAACATAAGAATATTTTCTTGCTACGTTGATCTGCTTATCATAGTAACCGAACCACTCTTTGAAGCTAAAACCTCCGTCTCTTTTCTCAGGATCTATAAGCTTTCCTGTGAAAGAATAACCTAAAATAGGTCTAAGAGCATCATCGGCATTAATGATAACAAAGCCGTTGTCAAAGTTCACGCCGTACCAGGTCACCTGACCTTCATATTCGTGAGCAAAAACGTTTTGAACCGTATTTCCCTTGTCGGAAATCGGTGCGTAATTCTTATAATAGTTCTCAGCAGCATTCTGTGCAACATCCTGTGGAACGAATGCAGCCGAAAGCATTACAGCAAGAATTAAAAGAGCTATTGTTATTTTTTTCATATCTCCTCATGTTTATATTAACATTATATAATTCTTCTGCATTTTGCGGGATAATGAAAATACATCGATTTTATGATATTTGTCAAGTATTAAAAAAAAAGCCCCGAAAAACGGGGCTTTTATGAATATGAAACATTTCGCTATGATTATACTATTAGTTTGTAGCAACAATGTAATAGAACATCTTCGCTTCAGTCATTGGCACAGTATATTGATTTGTTCCAACTGTAGCT
>WTAK01000466.1 GCA_013139625.1 Candidatus Delongbacteria bacterium
TTCTTCTGCTGCTGATGGGATCAAAGCTGCAATCGAGTTAAGTATGACCCCAGAGAAGAAGTTCAAGATACAGTTTTAGATCCATGCTCTGTCATTTTTACATTGTTCTTTAAGTCGTTTTATTAAGTTGCATTTTTACTTTTATAGTATTACTTTCTAATTATCAGAAAAAATCAATAATGGAGAATTTTATGAAAAAGTATTTATTTCTATTAATCGTATTAGTTTTATTCTTTTCCTGTGAGAATGATACTTCATCACCTGATGAAGACCAATCAGTAGATATCAAATTAGATGGTTTCATTCAGAAAGGACCTTTCATCACTGGATCTGAAATTACAATACAGGAATTAAATAGCAGTCTGGTTCCTAATGGTGATATTTATAAAGTTACAACAGAGGATAACTTCGGTTCGTTTACACTTGAAGCACACATTCCATCTAAATATCTTGAGATCATTTCGACTGGATTTTATTATAACGAGGTTACAGGGGAATTGTCGGATGCAAATCTTACATTAAGGACAATAGTAGAAAAATCTGATACACTTAGTTGTAATGTTAATGTATTAACTTCTTTGGCAAAAAAGCGAATTGTTTACCTTTTTCAGAATGAAAATAAAACTTTTGAAGAGGCTCAATTACAAGCACAAGATGAAATTCTTTCTATTTTCAATATCAATGAAGAAAATGTTATTGATTTTCATGAAATGGATATCAGCTCTGAAGAAGAAAATAATGGCATCTTATTGGCCTTGTCAGCAATACTACAAGGTTCAAATACTGTTTCAGAACTTTCATTGCTAGTGTCTACTATAGTTGAAGATATTAAGGAAGATGGCATATTGGATGATCAGGATGCAAAGACTGAAATAATTGAAAATGCAAAGTATTTATCTTTACTGGACGTGAGAAATAATGTTGAAACATATTACCAAAGTTTAGGACTGGCATTAACAGTTCCCGATTTTGAAAGTTATGTAAGAAACCTGTGGGTGAACACTCCACCCACTTGTAATATTAGTAAACTTGAATCTGAAATCATTGTTTTTGATATGTTCAATCCAATTGATACTTTGTCGGTTTTTAACAATGATACGCTTTATATGGGTTCAGAGATAGACATACAAGTTTTAGCTGAAGATAACGATGGTTATATCACTAAAGTAGAAACGTATTTGAATGATTGTTTAATTGATGATACTTCATTCGGATCATTTAGTTGGGTTATTACTGATACAACAAAATCAAATATTATCAAAGTAATTGCTTATGACGATGATGGTGAAACATGTGCAGACAGTATGAATTTTATGCTACATGGAACAACATGGAAAGAAGTTGGAATAAATCCTTCGAATGATTCACGTATTTATGGTTGCAGTTATGACAATAAATTATGGATAAAAACAAGATATACTAAAGATCTTTGGTATTCCGAAGATTGCAATACATGGGTAAAAACTTCATCAAACGTACCTTGGGATGATCATACTTTTGAAATGTTAAGTTTTAAAGATACACTTTGGGCATTTGATAATTCCGTTGTATATAATTCGATAGATGGGATTACCTGGAATACATTACCTTCTTCGATTTCTTGGTCCTGGTCAAGTTTCTCAACTGTAGTATATGATGGTAAGATATGGTTGTGTGATGGAAGTACAGGTAAGTTATGGAATTCAATTGATGGGATTAACTGGAATTTCATAACAATAATTGCGGATGATACTACTATTTCACCTAAATTATTTGTTTTTAATAATAAACTATGGTTTACAAAAGGTTATTCAATTATGAATTCAACTAACGGTATCAGCTGGAATAGTATGAGTGATTTATCTGTTGTACCAAAAGATAATTTTGGATCGAATTTATGTGCAAATAACGATAAGATTTATTATATGGACATAAACTATAATTTATGGTCTTCAGAAGATGGTGATTTTTGGATCAAAGAAGATATTTCATTTGCATCAGTGTTTAGTAAACAATGTTTTCTTGAACATAAAAATAAGATCATTGGTTTAGAGCAAAGTACTGTTTTTGAATTGAAAAAATACTTTGATTAGTATTAATTAAAAAAAGCGTTGCAACTGCAACGCTTTTTTTTATTTACTCACGATATCCTTTTGGATTTTCTTTCTGCCATTTCCATGCGGAATTGACCATATCTTCAAGTCCATATTCAGCTTTCCAGCCAAGTTCATTGTTAGCCTTACTCGGATCAGCAAGAACTTCAGCAATATCCCCATCTCTTCTAGGTCCTACTTCATAGGGAACTTCATGCCCACAGGCTTTTCCAAAAGCCTTTATCATTTCAAGGACAGAATAGCCTCTTCCAGTTCCAATATTATATATAAATGTACCTTTAGCATTTGAAAGTTTATCAATAGCTTTAACATGAGCTTTTGCAAGGTCAACGATATGAATGTAATCTCTGACACCTGTACCATCAATAGTATCCCAATCATCTCCGAATACGACTACTTTTTCTCTTATTCCTGCAGCAACCTGACTTACGAAAGGTAATAAATTTGCAGGATATTCAGGATCTTCTCCGATCTTACCTGACCCATGAGCTCCAACAGGGTTGAAATATCTTAGTATGACAATATTCCAATCCATAGCTTTAGCAGCATCAATCAGAATTTGCTCCATCATAGCTTTGGTATGACCGTAAGGATTTGTTGCATCAATCCGGGCATTTTCTTTCACAGGAGTTTCTTCAGGATCGCCATATACTGTTGCAGATGAACTGAACACAAAATTATTCACCCCGTATTTTTTCATAGCTTTATATAAATTCAAGGAACCTGTAATATTATTCTCATAGTATCTCAATGGTTGTTCTACTGACTCACCGACAGCTTTTAAAGCAGCAAAATGAATTACAGCGTCAATATTCTGCTCTTTTTCAAATACATTTTCCAAAGCAGGTATGTCAAGAAGATCAACTTCATAGAATTTTAAATTTTTACCAGAGATATTTTCTACTCGTTTTACACTTTCAAAAACTGAGTTGCAGAAGTTATCTATAAGAACAAGTTCATGCCCCTGTGCAAGTAATTCTATATTAGTGTGTGATGCAATATATCCTGCACCGCCTGTGATGAGTATTTTCATTATTAGTTCCTGTATTAATTTGGTTCTTTATACTGACTAAACTAATAATTCGTTCTAATTTAGTCAAACATATTATTTAACATAAGGTACAAAGGGTTGATGTAGGGGTCGCAGATCTGCGACCCTTACTCAGACCCACAGATAAATTTTCAAAATCGTTATTGTAATATCAATGCCAAATTCGTATTTTCCCTATCCTAACAACGGAGTAGGAATGTCTTTTTACAAAGATGGAATAAAGTTCGAATGTAAACAATGTGGAAATTGTTGTAATATTTCCGGTTATGTTTTCGTATTCAAAGAAGATCTGAATCGTATTCTTGAACTTACAGATTTTACGATGAATGATCTACAAACTTCATATTTGTCCACAGTAGATGGATATACAGTTTTCAGAGATAAAGGGACAGGAGCTTGTATTTTCTGGGATGAAGCTATCAAAGGTTGCAAAATCTACGAAGCAAGACCTACTCAATGTAGAACATTTCCATTTTGGAAAACTCTTTTGTATAATGAGAGTAAATGGAAAGAGGGAACTTCTGACTGTGCCGGTGTAGGTTCAGGCAGGTTGTATTCAGAAGAAGAAATTGATGAGTTGAAAAATAAAATGTAGGAGATATATATGGCAAAAAAAACAGTTATCAAAGCTAAAGTTCTATACGATGGAAAGACAAAGTATCAGAACAAATTTATCGTTGTGGAAGGAAACAAGATCGTAGAAGTTTCAAGCAAGAAAATGAAAGCAGATTTCGAAGGCTATGTTACTCCGGCTTTTATAGATGCTCACTCACATATCGGCATGTTCAGAGATGGCGAGCCTATGGGAGAATCTGAAGGTAACGATATTTCAAGACAATTCATGCCGGCAAATGATCCTTTGAATAGTATTTACTTTGATGACAGAGCATTTAAAGATGCTGTGGATTTCAGAGTTCTTTACAGCTGTGTTGTTCCCGGTAGTGGAAACCTAATGGGTGGCAGAGCAAAAGTTATCAGGCACTTTGTAAACAATGTAAAAGATGCAGAGATAAAGGATTACGGATACAAAATGGCACTTGGTTTCAACCCTAGATCAACCACAATGTGGAAAGGGGATAGACCTAATACCAGAATGGGTGTTTATTCAATGCTTGAAGATAAATTCGATAAGTTATTGATAAAGAAAGAAAAAGCTGAGATTGCTAGAGATAAAAAGATATATGAGATAAATAAGAAGACTAAAGGTGATGATAAACTTTCTGCAAAAGAGATCGCATTCCAGAAGAAGCAGGCAGAAAGAGAGTATGAACTTGAGTTCGATCCGGAAGAAATAGCTATTCTAGATCTTCTAGCAGGAAAAAAGACAGCTAAGATCCATGTACATAAAGAAGACGATGTACTATATCTTATCAAGTTCGTTAAAAAATATAAGTTGAAAGCTACGGCAGATCATACCGGTGATGTATTCCACAAAGAAATATTTGACGAACTGGGAAAAGCAGGTATTCCAATTATATATGGTCCTTTAGGCGGAGTAGGCGGAAAGATAGAGTTAGCTCATGCTTATTACCAGAATGCAGGACTCTTAATGAAATCTAAAGCTACATTCGGACTTATGACTGATCATCCTGTGATATGGACTCCAAATCTAAGAGAAAGTTTAAAGTATTTCCTAATTCACGGTATGTCTGATGAAGAAGCAATATCACTGATAACATATAAGAATGCAAAAATTCTTGAGATAGATGATATTTTGGGATCAGTAGAAAAAGGTAAGATCGCCAGCTTAGTTGTTTGGGATAAGGAACCGTTGAATTTAGCTTCTTTTCCAACAATGGTCATGGCAGAAGGTAAGGTAATAAGAAAAAGGAGCAAATAATGCCAAAAGCAGAAGGAATGATATTTGATTTTCAGGATGAAAGCGGAATAAGACCTGAATTACTTGAAACGATAGATTATGACGGAAATAAACAAGAAATTCTCTATGACACAGATGAATTAAGTGCCGTGTGCCCATTTTCAGGACTTCCTGATTACGGAATGTTAAGTATAGGATATATTCCAAATAAGAAGATCATTGAATTGAAATCATTGAAGTATTATATAACTTCATTCAGAAATGTTGGGATATATCAGGAAGCATTGACGAACAGGATCTATAATGATCTGTTTAACTTGCTTGAGCCTGAGTTTCTTAGGATAGAGACGGATTATAATACAAGAGGTGGGATCAACGCGAATTGCGTAATGGATTCGGATATGCAAAATTAATTGACAATTTACAATGGACAATTATTTTGTAGGGTCGGTACCCCTGTGTCCGACCGGAAGCGTTTTGTCGAAGTCGCAGAAATGCGATCCTTTTTCGTTGTGTTTTTTAATAAAAAATCGTAAATTAGTTAGTATATTATTTAATAATTAGGATATTGAAATTGAGAATGAATAGAAATATTACTAAGCTTTCTAAGAGCTCACATTATACTCATAATGATGAATATGTGAAAGGTGATATGCCAACCTTGTTTGAAATGGTATGGGAGATCACTTGTGACCTATGGGCATTTACCGGAGGAAACGATGTTGAACAGCGATTACAAAGAGATGTTGTTAATATTATCAGAAGAAAAAGTTAAATTTTTGATAGTTGGCGCATTTGCTTTAGGTTCTTATGGTTATCCAAGAGCCACAGGAGATATTGATATTTGGGTTGAAGCAAGTTCTGAAAATGCTAAGAAGATCATTAAAAGCCTTGCAAAATTTGGTGCTCCAATGTCAGATATAAAAGCTGAAGATTTTGAGAAGCAAGGTATTATTTACCAAATTGGTGTTGTACCCAGAAGAATAGATATTATAACAGAGATTGATGGTGTTGATTTTGATATAGCATATTTGAATAAAAAAATAGTAAACATTCAAGATATATCCGTACCTATTTTATCCTATGATGATCTGATCAAAAATAAGGAAAGTACGGGAAGAGAAAAAGATGTTCTTGATGTAAAGATGTTGAAAAAATTGAAGAAGTAATTACAATGGACAATTGATAATTAGGTTGTAGGGGACGATTTCCATTCGTCCCCATTTTTTTATGT
>WTAK01000339.1 GCA_013139625.1 Candidatus Delongbacteria bacterium
GATCTGGAAAGATCATTAAATATCACGGCACCGATACCAATCTTCTCAGCTGTTTTGTTCTTATTCTCTATTTCAACTTCTCTTTCATCTAATATTTCAAGAACTTTATCTCTCGCCTTATCAAGAACTTCATTCAATGGGATTATGTTTCCTTTCCTAGTTGACATACTTCCGTCAGGAAAACTTAATCGACCGAAAATAATATGTTCAAGTTTACCTTTTGAAGTAGAGTCATATCTCTCAATAACTCTAAAAACTTGATTGAAGTGCAATTGCTGGGCAATATCTGTTATATATAGGATTACATCAGGGTTGAATTCTTTCAGCCGATACATCACAGCTGCAACATCTCTAGTACCATATAAAGTTGCTCCATCACTTTTCTTTAGCAGGCAAGGTGACATATTTTCACTTTCATCGAACTTTACCACTAATGCACCTTCACTGATCTCAGTTAGGTTAGCAGCTCCCAATTTTTCAATAGTATCAGCTAAGAACTGAATGTAAAAAGATTCTCCTGTGACAAAATCAAATGAGACATCAAGCCGTTTATATATTTTTTTATAAGATTCCATTGATACTTTAATAAAAAGTTTCCACCATTTTATTGCATCCGGATCGTTATCTTCAAGTTTTTTAAACCATTTTCTAGCTTCATCTTCCATGTGAGGAGCTTCTTCAGCTTTTTTATGGAATTTTACATAGATCTCATTTAAGAATAGGATACCTTTTTCTTCAACTTCTTCAATTGAAGACCATTTTTCCAAAGCCCACATAAGCTTACCGAATTGAGTACCCCAGTCACCGAGGTGATTAATACCAATAGCTTTATACCCAAGACATTCAAAGATATTATATATGGATTGACCGATTATAGTGGATCTCAGATTATGAATACCCATGTTTTTTGCTACATTGGGATGGGAATAGTCAATAACCATAGTTTTATCTTTGGCAAATGAAGATAATTCTGTAAAAATGTTTTCACCGGTATAATTTTCTAAAACAGATTTAACGTACGTTGTTTTTGAGAATTTAAAGTTCAAGTACCCTTTGATATTTGTGATACTTTCGAATAGTTCGTTATTGTCAAAAAGCGATATGAAATCATCAGCGATCTGAATAGGTGACTTTCTTAATACTTTTGCAAATTTGAAGCATGGTAATGCCATATCTCCGAATTCAGAATTTTTTGGTTGTTCAAATGAATTTAATATTAGATCTTCTGAAACATCCGTATAATTCGCCGATATTATTTTTGCTGCCTGCAACTGAAAAATATTCATTGCTTTTCCTTATGTATGTGATAAAAGTAAGGGCTCAATATTTTGAGCCCTTCTTTATAGCGTGTATATTGTGGTCTAAATAGTCATTATTTCTTTTTCTTTGTCTTTCACAAGATCTTCGATCTCTTTGTTATACTTGTTTGTAAGATCTTGAACATTTTGTTTTTCGTTATCTCTTCTATCTTCAGCGACACCTTTGTTTTTTGCTAGATTATCAAGCTCTGAATTGGCATCTTTACGTGCATTTCTTACTGTAACTTTTGAGTTCTCACCTTCATTTTTAATCTCTTTAGCAAGTTCTAATCTAGTTTCCTCAGTAAGTGCAGCGATAGATACTCTTACAACATTACCATCACTCATTGGATTGAATCCTAAATTTGCATTGATGATACCTTTTTCAATAGATTTAAGCTGATTTTTATCCCATGGAGTGATCACTATTAATCTTGCTTCAGGTATAGCAATGTTAGCTACTTGATTTAATGGAACTAAAGCTCCATAAGAGTCAACTTTAACAGCATCAAGTGTATGAGGTGTGGCTTTTCCTGCTCTGATCCTTTCAAATCCGTGCTTAAGATGAGATATTGCCTTTTCCATTTGCTGTTCGCATTCTTCCATTACCGGTTTTACTTTTTCTTGACCGTCAGTAGACATAATTTACTCCTATTTAATCTTTAGAATTAATGATTGATTATAGTATTATCATACTTAATAAATTTATATGCTGGGACTGTTAAAGTCAATAGTAAAAAAACAGAGATTAAATCTAAGGGGGAATTCTACTTTTGAAGAAATGAAATTATTTCTTGCTTTTTCAAGAATTAGTTATTATATTCGAGTACACTTTACATGACTGGCATATCGGTTACGCACGACCACCCTGATAAAACATATTGGCGATTTTTGATATTGTCACAACAATTTACAATTTTAAAAAGGAGAAATTATGTTTAAGAAAACTATTAACAGCATAGAGCTGATAAAGCAATTAAGAAGAATGAATAGACAAAAAGGCAAAGTTATTCAACCAAAAAACGTATATAACAGAAAAGATAAGAGTTGGAAAAAATTAATAGGAGAAAAAAATGAGTGAAATTAACATAGTAGAATACGATCCGTCTTATGCAAAAAAAGTAGCAGAAATGTGGAACCGATCAAGCGGTCATGAAGGATGGAACGGAGAAGTTTTTAACAATACAGAGGAATCAGTAAAAAGGAACGAAGCAAAATCTACAGATATCAATCTATTTCTTGCTGAAACAGATGATAAGATCGTAGGATATTGTACGCTGAAAGAATATAGTGAAGATATTGGAGCTTTATATATTGGGCTATTGAATGTAGAACCTGATTATATGGGTAAAAAGATCGGTAAAATGCTTGTTTTAAGATCAGTGGAAAGAACTATTGAACTTGGATATCCAAGGTTAGATCTTTTTACATGGGGTGGAAACACTAAAGCTATGCCTTTGTATAAAAAGTGTGGATTCTTCTGGGAAGAAATGGATAGGGCAACACATCTTATGGACTTTATTCCTTCTGTACTTCAAGAGGATATTTTTAAAGAATATTTCAAAAAA
>WTAK01000044.1 GCA_013139625.1 Candidatus Delongbacteria bacterium
GATCTCTGAATTTAAAAGTAAACTTACCGATAAAACCAAAGCTATTGTAGTTTGTAATCCGGGGAACCCGACAGGTGCCGTTTTTTCCAGAGAGAAATTGCAGGAGTTGGTGGATTTTGCCAGAGAAAATGATCTTTATATTATTTCAGATGAAGTTTACAGAGAATTTACTTACGACGGTTTAAAAGCAATTTCAATTTTAGAGTTTGACAACTTTGAAGAGAATGGTATCTTGATTGATTCAACTTCAAAAAGATACTCTGCTTGTGGTTCTAGAATTGGTAATATTGTTACCAGAAATAAAGAGTTATTAAAATTAGTTCTAAAATTCGGTCAAGCAAGATTATGTCCTCCAAGTATCGATCAACAGGCTGCCGAAGCTGCAGTAGATGTACCTGATTCATATTTTGAAGAAGTTATCACAGAGTATGACAAGAGAAGAAATCTAGCTTACGAAGAAGTATCAAAGATAGATGGTGTTATTGTTTCAAAGCCTAAAGGTGCTTTTTACATGATACTTGAGCTTCCGATAGATGATGCTGATGATTTCGCAAAATGGTTACTTTCAGATTTCAATGTAGATAATGAGACGACAATGGTCGCCCCTGTTGCGGGTTTCTATGCAACTCCAGGACTAGGAAAAAGTCAAATCAGATTAGCTTATATTTTAAATACTACAGATTTAAAGAAAGCTATCAATATAATCAAACTTGGACTTGCAGAATATAAAAGGACTCATTAATGTTTGGCAGTAAGAAGGCAGCTCAAAGAAATTTTGGTTATAAGCCTATACATACGGATATTTCTAAAAAAGATCTTTCATTAAAAGAGAGAATGAAATTTTCTTCTTTCTCTTCTCAGGAAGGTAGAAATACAAAGAAAAGAACTATGATTTTAACGATATTTTTAATCATGATTATTGCTGTAATTGTATATTTTGGTGTATCTGCTGTTACGGTACAAGATTTGAAAATTGAGGAAAGTGAATTTGAGAAAGTTACCCCCTAATACACTTGAAATCATAGATGAATTCAATAATTTCTTGGATAAAACGAATGCTAAGATTGCAAAGATCACTAAAATGTATGAGAAGCATTTAGCTTGTAAAAAAGGGTGTACTCATTGTTGTATGAATATCTCTGTTCTCCCTATTGAATTTTACGCAATCGGAAAAATGCTAAAAAAATCTAAAAAGAAAATCAAACTAAATAGACATAAAAGATGTGCTTTTTTGCAGGATCGTTTATGTATGATATATCAATTTAGACCTATAATCTGCAGAACGCATGGGCTTCCTTTGTCTCATAGAGACAGCCATGATCCGAGTAGAGCAAATATCACTATTTGCGATCTTAATTTTGTCGATAAAATCCCGAAATTTAAGTCTGATAACACACTTGATATGGATGAGATCAACTTAGAATTGTATAGATTGAATGAAAAGTTTATAGCTAAATTTAAGACAAGATTACCGGCTCGCATTCCTTTCTCAAAAGTTGTTGCTTATACAAAAGAGAAACCATCATCTCGATAAAATTACTCCGTAATCACTCGATGAACGGTTTTAATCGTATTAACAAAAGTAAAAATAATGTTTATTTTGGATGAATTTATTCTCTTTAAAAAACTTGGCAATATCTTTTAGATCATCAGGTCCTGAAACAGTTACAATAATTTGAATATCTGAAATATTCTTAACTATCTGAAAGTTTTCAACTTTAACTCCGTATATCTTTTCACCTATTTTTTTAGGATTATTCCCAACCCAACGGAAAGGGATATCATATTGCTCTTGAAGTTTTCTAACCATTTTTTTCCCTTTTGAACCGGTACCCCAAACGACTAAAGTTTTACTCTTATCATGATCAAGTTCAAAGAGATACTTAAGTTTTAAGTCAAAATATTGCTGATCTTCATATCTGGGATCATTTCGAGAAACTCTGGAAGGATGATCTCTCCATAAATGAAGTAACTTTGAATATGATCTAACTTTTAAACCATATTTATAAAACCTGAAAGCTAGGTCGTAATCCTCAGGATAGATATCAAGGTCAAATGCCTCACATTTTATAAGATCTTCTCTATGGACCATCCAGCAGGATGATTGGATAACACATTCTCTGTAAATTTCACTATAACAATTTTCATTTATGATAAGGCCATTCAACCATTTTTCGTATTTTCGGTATCCATCTTTGATACCATCATCAGAGAAACATTCAATAGGACCTGTAACAACATTTCCCTTGCCATGATCTAATAATATTTCCTTCATCTTCTCGAGCTTATAAACAGCCATAAGGTCATCAGAGTCCATGCGGGTGATAAAAGTACCATTACTATGTTTGAATGCTGTTTTTAGAGCCGGAATGATACCTAGTCCTTCTTCGTTATTAAAGATTTTGATTCTAGGATCTTCCTTAGCAAAATTTTCTAACATATCCAAACTGTTATCTTCAGAGCCATCATTGACAACTATTAGTTCCCAATTTTTCTCAGTTTGATCTAAAATAGAATAAATAGTCAAAGATAGAAACTTCTCTGAATTCTTTACAGGCATTAATATTGAAATTAGGGGATACATCGTGTTTTAGGGGGTTTAATTATTTGAGTAAAGGTTTTCAGGTTCAACCTTTACCTGAGGAGAATTAATATCTGAAATGACAAGATCCAGTTGAAGAGAATCAAGAGTTCCATTGAAAGATCTTACAATTTTTCCATTCTTAATAAATTTGTAGGTAGGTACACATTTAATATCTTTCTCTTTTGCAAATTTGTAAT
>WTAK01000102.1 GCA_013139625.1 Candidatus Delongbacteria bacterium
TGTTGATATTGCAAAAGAGATCAAAAGAATTAAGAAAAAATATAAAGATATTCAAATAATTGCCGGTAATATTGCAACTGCCGAAGCTGCCGAAGATCTTATTAGGGCAGGTGCTGATGCTGTGAAAGTTGGTATCGGGCCGGGCTCTATCTGTACTACAAGAGTAGTTGCCGGAGTTGGGGTACCTCAGATCACTGCTATTGAAAATGTTGCTAAAGTTTGTAAGAAATATGGAATTCCTTTGATCGCAGATGGTGGTATTAAATATAGTGGAGATATTGCCAAAGCCATCGGTATCGGAGCTGATGTTGTAATGTTAGGATCAATGCTGGCAGGAACTGATGAGGCACCGGGTGAGATGATCCTTTTTGAAGGTCGTCAATTCAAACCTTATAGAGGTATTGGTTCTCTTAGTGCTATGAAGAAAGGATCAAGTGACAGATATTTTCAAATTGCATCTGAGAAAGCAGTACCGGAAGGTATCGAAGGAAGAATTTCATACAAAGGCAAGTTGGCTAATACGATCTATCAAATGGTTGGTGGTCTAAAGCAATCAATGGGATATTGCGGAGTAAAAAATATTAAAGAAATGAAGGAGAAAACTCTATTTTATCAGATGACCGGAGCTGGTTTAATAGAGAGTCATCCCCACGATGTTCATATCACAAGAGAAGCGCCAAATTACGAAATCCGACATTAAATTATCCGTAGGGGAAGGCTCCTATGCCTTCCCGTTTCGGATTAAAAAAATAATAAAACAATAGGATCAAATATATGGGAAATTTTAAAAGAACAGCAATGCAAAAGACGAGAGAAGAAAATTATTCTAAATGGTATTTAGAGGTGATCAAAGAAGCTGAATTAGCTGAAAATAGCGACGTCAGAGGTTGCATGGTCATCAAACCTTGGGGATATACTATCTGGGAAAACATGCAGAGAGAATTGGATGATATGTTCAAAGAAACGGGTCATACCAATGCATATTTTCCATTATTCATACCTTTGAGTTATTTACAGAAAGAAGCAGATCACGTTGATGGTTTTGCAAAAGAATGTGCTATCGTTACTCATCATAGATTAACTCAGAACGAAGATGGAAAACTTTTACCTGATGGAAAACTTGACGAACCATTAGTTGTAAGACCTACCAGTGAAACTATCATTGGAGCATCTTATGCAAAGTGGGTCAATTCATATAGAGATCTTCCAATTCTTATCAACCAATGGGCAAATGTTGTTCGCTGGGAAATGAGAACAAGATTATTCTTAAGAACCACTGAATTCTTATGGCAAGAAGGACATACTGCTCATGCTACTGAAGAAGAAGCTATTGATGAAACTTTCAAAATGCTTCAGGTTTATAAAACATTTGCAGAAGAAGTGTTGGCTATACCTGTTATAGAAGGTGAAAAAACTGAATCGGAGAGATTTCCTGGAGCTCTTGCAACATACTCAATTGAAGCTATGATGCAGGATAAGAAAGCTTTGCAATCGGGAACTTCACATTTCCTAGGTCAGAAATTTGCAAAAGCTTCTAAGATAAAATTTCAAAGTAAGGAAGGGAAAGAAGAATTTGCATGGACAACTTCATGGGGAGTTTCTACAAGATTGATCGGAGCTTTGATCATGACTCACGCAGACGACAATGGAATGATAATACCTCCAAGAGTAGCATCTGCACACATAATCATTCTTCCAATTTATAAAAATGACGAAGAAAGAGAAAAAATATTTGCTGTTGTTAACGAGATCCAAGAAAAAGTATCCAAAATGCGTTTTCATGAAAGAAGGATCGTTGTAAAGATCGATGATCGAGATATCCGTGGTGGAGAAAAGAATTGGTATTGGATAAAGAAAGGTGCTCCTATTAAAGTTGAGATCGGACCTAAAGATCTTGAGAAAGGAACTATCGCAGTTTTACGCAGAGACGAACCTGAATTGAAAAAATCTTTCATCCCTGTAGAAGAGTTCCTTACAAATTTAATTAATACTCTTGATGACATGCAAAATAATTTGTATAATAAAGCAAAGAAATTATTAACTGATAATACTTTCGAAATTGATGATTATAATAAATTTAAAGAGTTCTTTACACCTAAGAATGTAAACAATCCTGAGATACACGGAGGATTTGCAAGCTCTCACTGGTGTGGTGCTGCTGAATGTGAAGAAAAAGCTAAGGAATTTAAGGTTACTATTAGAAATATTCCTTCATCAGCAAAAGAAGAAGATGGTAAGTGTATTATCTGTGGTAAGGAAAGTAATAAGCGTGTGATTTTTGCAAAATCTTATTAATGGAGTAAAAGATGGACCTGCTAGGAAAGATAGAACCATTTGATAGAGTAATTATACCTGTTGAACCACTTGATAGGTTTGCCAGAAAGATCGGTAAAGAGCTTAATCAACCTTGGAAAGTTGATAGTATCGTTGCCCATTTTTTTCATGAAGATGACGATTATGATCCAAAACTTTTATTAGAAGGTAAGATCGGTTTTTCTGATGTTCCGAGAAATAGATTAGATGGTAAACATGTTT
>WTAK01000125.1 GCA_013139625.1 Candidatus Delongbacteria bacterium
ATAATAATAAAATTGTTACTATGGAATTGAATACAGCTCAGTATGACAGCATCTTTGGTGTTAAAGCACCGAGAAAATATATGAAAATTACTATAGACGGTTATTATGCCGGTCGTTATGCTAAATATTTAGGTATAGAAGATAATAAAATTAAGAAAACTGATTTTAATGAGATAAAACTTTTAAAGAAGCTTATTAAGAAAAATGATGAAATTAAATATTTTGATGATTAATTGTAAGGGACGCAGATCTGCGTCCCTTACATATTATACAACCTTAAACCGCTTGTTCGTTTTTCTGTAAAAATTTAATTTTTCTTTGGTGTTTGATCTTCTTTCTTTTCCTGATGATGTATTTGTAGGTTAAGAAATAAATGATCGGATAAGTGATAATACCCATTATTACTCCACCTATCGAAACCATATAAAATAAGGTTAGAAGGTCTTTTCCAAAGACAGCAATATTATGAACGGAAATTTGAGTGAAAAGATTCTTGAATGCTTCGTAAGTAAAATCATGTAAAATAAATATTCTTCCTAGAAAATGTACTCCATAAAATGTAGCTAAAGCATTAAATGGATTAGTAAATATATTAGTACCGATAATTCCTGCTAATTTATTTGTTTTAAAGAAAGTACATAATACTATGATAGTAAGTGTTTGCAAAGGTATTATAGGTAAGAAACCTATAAATATACCCATTGCAAATCCATGTGCGATTCTTTCTGGCGGATCTTCTTTCCTGACCATAAGTAAAAAATAATACTTAAGCATACGATATATCTTCTTCAAGTAAGGATGTTCTTTTTTATGCTGATATTTTTTTCTTATCTTAGCCAATTGTTACCTTTAAGTAAATTTGCCGATTTTTAGATCGGCTAATTTTTTAAAATATAAATTTCTTAATAAAGTAATGCAGAAGATCATCAATTTTAATTCTTTCCTGCTCCATTGTGTCTCTATCTCTAACTGTAACTGAACTATCTTCAAGAGAATCAAAATCGAAAGTAATGCAATATGGAGTACCGATCTCATCCTGTCTTCGATATCTTTTGCCAATACTACCGATCATATCTAAGTCAATATTCCATCCAAGCTTCTGAACAAGCAGATCAAAGACTTTCCTTGCATCATCTCCAAGTTTCTTAGAAAGCGGTAGAACAGCCATTTTGAACGGTGCAAGAGTGTGATGTAATTTCAGAACGATTCGAGTGTCACCTTCTTTTATTTCTTCTTCAGTATAAGCATCGTTAAGAACGATCAAAGCAGTTCTCTGAACTCCAAGAGAAGGTTCGATTACGAAAGGAACATATTTTTCTTTTGCAGCTTCATCAAAATAAGACAGGTCTTTACCTGAAAATTCAATATGCTGCTTAAGGTCGTAATCGGTTCTTGAAGCTATACCACAAAGTTCACCCCAGCCAAATGGATATTTGTATTCAACATCAGTTGTAGCATTTGAATAGAAAGCAAGCTCATCAGCCTCATGATCTCTCATTCTAAGATTTTCTTCTTTTACTCCGAGACTTATAAACCATTTATAAGTGAAATCTTTCCAATAGTTAAACCAGTCCATTTCAGTTCCAGGTTTACAGAAGAATTCCATTTCCATTTGTTCAAATTCTCTTGTTCTAAATATGAAATTACCTGGTGTGATCTCATTCCTAAAGGATTTTCCGATCTGACAAATACCGAATGGTACTTTTTTTCTACTAGTAGTTTGAATGTTCTTAAAGTTTATGAAGATTCCCTGACAAGTTTCAGGTCTCAAATAAATCTGAGTTCCCTCACCTTCTATGACACCTTGCTCTGTTTTGAACATGAGGTTAAATGCTTTAGGCTCAGTCCAATCTAGCTTGCCACATTTAGGGCAAACTATCTTATTTATATTAATAAATTCATACAGGTCTGAAGTCGGAGTTTTTTCACCTGCCCAATTTTCAGGGAATATCTCAGTATTTTTTTCTTCATTCCATTCTTCTATCAATTTATCAGCTCTTGCTCTTGCCTTGCATTTTTTACAATCCGTTAATGGATCTGAAAAATTGCTGACATGACCTGAAGCCTCCCAAACTTTTGGGTTTAGAAGTATAGCTGAATCAAGCTCAACTACATCAGTTCTTTCAGTGATAAATTTTCTACGCCAAGCTTGTTTGATATTGTTTATAAGTTCTACACCTAAAGGACCATAATCCCAAGTATTTGCTAAACCACCATAAATTTCACTACCGGGATATACAAATCCTCTCCTTTTCGCTAACGATACTATCTTGTCTAATGTTTCTTCTGACATTTTATTCTCCGTATTACCAATCTATAATTTTTTCTTTATGTTCATCATCTTCTTTTTCTTTTTCTATCTTTTCAAGGATATTCACTGCTTTTATATTACCTAATTCAGCTGATCTTTTGTAAAGGATCAATCCCTTCTTTCTATCCTTAACGAGAAATTCTCCCTCTTCATCTTTTCGGGAGTAGTATATATTTGCTGTTTCAAGAAGGCTCTCTGAGTAATACAGCGGTTGGGAAGAGAGTTCCTTGAATAATTCCAAAGCTTTTTCATCATCATACTTTGCAACCGCTCTAGCTTTTTGAAATTTAAGGTCCACGTTCTCCGGTTCATCAACTAAAAGTGTGTCGTAAAAAGCTACTGCATTTCTATAGCTGTAAAAGTTATAGAATGAATCAGCGATCTTATTGTAGAGGTCTGTAAATTTTTCCTTTGGAACGAAACCGACATCTTGCTGGTTATTCAAGTTTTCATATTTCTCCAATGAGATCAAGAAATTCTTAACAGCCAGTGAATCATCATGTTTTACGCTGTAAACATATCCAAGATTATAGTATCTTTCAGCTTCAGAAAACACATTTACAATTTTCTTATCAGAGAAAGAAAGCTTCTTGATGCCCTTTCTTCTTAGGAATGTAAACAGGTCGAAAGCTAAATTCGATCTTTTATCATCGAATAGAACTTTTCCGTTTATGGCATTGTATTCTTCAGTAGTTGAAAGTATTCTCTGCAGAGATAATTTGCTGTTGTCATTCATAAGGGTCATTACCATTTCCATCACAGAATAGCCATTGATCTCCATTCTCTTAGGATTTCTTTTCTTGTCACTCCTGAATTTATAAACGAAGTCATTATACTTTGGATTATTGACATTGTAACTACTTTCTTTGATGAATATTAAGCTGTCAGCATTTTCAGCAAGTTTAGAAAGAGTTTTATTGTCATCCCAGCCGTAAGTACCAAGGAATTGTCCTTTAAAATTATAGAATGCCATCTGAGGTAGTACGGATTGAATATCTTTACTCTGTATCGGCAGGAAGAATGCATCGATAACGCCGACCGGAACAGTCTTGATAGAATCATCAGACATATATTTTTCTACATCAAGAGAATCAATGATACAGATATTTTCTCTGAACCTGAGTAATTGCTTACTTAGATTTGATGCGTCATAGTACCATTCAGTACCTATTATACCGCATCCTTTCTCTAAGATTACATCAGTAAAACCTGCTACAGATTCCTTTCCATCAGAGTTTAAAGGAGCTAAGATACCGAAAGTTTTATAATTCAGTGAATCAACTGCATATTCAGCCATCTTTCTACTCAGAGTGTAAGAAGTAGTATTCAATTGGAAAATGTTTGCCGATATTGATGAAATATTTCTCATTGAAGCTGTCGGAGATACCAGTGGTATTTTTTTCACTGAGGCAATTCCTGCAAGGGCAGAAGTTGCGTTTGATCTTAATTCTCCAATGATAAGGTTATATCTGGATGATTCAAGTCTCTCAGTTACTTTCTTTACCATTGTAGTGATACTGCTTTCTGAGTTTATTACATCAAGCTTTACAGTTTTCTCGTTCTTTAATTTAACTTTTTCAACAGCATATCTTATACCTCGTAAGATGTCATTACCAACATCTTTATCTTCGCCTGTCAAAGGAAGTACAACGAGAACTTTAATTGAATTTCCTGCATGTGCAAGTGCTTTTAATATTTCTTTGTTAAAGATCTGATCAGAAAGTTCAAGATAGTCATCGTCAGATAGTAAAAGTTTGATAACAGCCTGAAGTATTTCTTTAGAATTCTTAGCTAATTCTCCGTTTGTGGAGTTTAATAAATTAACGAATATATTTGTAGCAGTAGTTGTGTTTAACAGTTTTAATTCACTTAAAGCTATGTAATACAGCGTAATATCTTTCTGATTGAAATACGGAGCCCTGTCTAATATTTCTGTAAGTATTCTACGACTCTTTCTATATTCACCTACTTCGTAGTAGCAAACACCTCTGAACATGGTCAATTCATCATAGTTTTGCAAAGTGTTATCTAATCTTTCAGTCAGGTCAATAACTCTTTGGTAGTAACCACTGTCGTATGATATCTTGATCTTTTCCTCAAGATCAATTGAAAAACCTAATGAAGATACAAATATTAAAATTAGAACGATATATTTCATAAATGCTCCCTTATTTATTCGACAGTCACACTTTTAGCCAGATTTCTTGGCATATCAACATCAAGTCCTCTTGCAGTAGCGACGTAATATGATATCAGTTGAAGCGGAATTACAGTTAGTATAGGCATCAATAGATTTGTTGTATCAGGTATTTTAATAACATAATCTGACAATTCTTCG
>WTAK01000445.1 GCA_013139625.1 Candidatus Delongbacteria bacterium
ATCAGAACTTTGAAGCATTTACCGGAATTACCTGCTACTGGTCAGGAGAAATTTAATCATAAGACTGAAACTTTGAAAACTGATGTACTTATCATCGGTGGCGGACCTTCAGGATTAACTTCAGCACTAGAACTTGCAAAACTGGATTTCAATATTATCATAGTAGAAGATAAAGATCAACTCGGTGGAAAACTTTTACTGCAAACTCATAAATTTTTCGGTTCTCAGGAAGATAGTTATGCCGGTATGAGAGGTTATGAGATCGGCAATCTACTTGAATCTCAGATATTGGAGAATGAAAATATTACAGTCCTATATGAATCAAGTGTCGTAGGTATTTACAAAGATAAAAAAGCCGGAGTTTACAAGAACAACGGCAAATTTTCACTTATAGAATTTGATGGTATTATCCTTTCAGCCGGAGCAAGAGAGAAAAGTCTTGTCTTCCCGGGTAATGATCTTCCCGGAGTTTACGGAGCAGGTGCATTTCAAACTTTGGTCAACAGAGATCTTATAAAAGCTTCTGACAAAGTATTTATCGTTGGAAGCGGTAACGTTGGACTTATCGCAGCTTATCATGCACTTCAAGCAGGTATCGGAGTTGCTGGTATCATTGATATCCTTGATCAGGTTTCAGGTTACAAAGTTCACTCAGATAAAATTCAGAGAATGGGTGTTCCTGTCTATCTTAATACTACCGTGTTAGCAGCAGGTGGGAAGAAGAAAGTTGAGAAAGTTACTGTCGCTCAGGTCGATAAGAATTGGAATCCTATCTTAGACACTGCAAAGACTTACGAAGTTGACACATTACTTATTGCAGCAGGATTATCACCTGTAGACGAATTCTACGATCAAGCTGAAAAGTTTGGCTTCAATGTAATTAAAGCCGGTGATGCTGATGAGATAGCGGAAGCAAGCTCTGCAATGTTCGGTGGAATTATCGCAGGTCTTCAAATGGCTCAGAAACTTGGAAAGAAGATCAAGATAGCCGATGAATATTATAAGAAATCCGAAGTTTTAAAATCAAAACCCGGTGAAGTTTATCCTCCGGTGGAAATTGAAATAAAAGAACATTTCACTCCTGTATTCCAATGTGTTCAGGATATTCCATGTAACCCATGTACAACCGTCTGTCCTAAGAATTGTATCGAACTTGATAAAAAATTAGGTACGATAATGGACGTTCCACTTTATGTGAACGATGATTGTATCGGTTGTGCCCTTTGTGTGGCAATCTGTCCGGGACTTGCAGTTTCATTGGTAAAGCAGGCAGAAGGATCTTACGCAGAAGTAATGTTACCTCATGAATATATCTTAAACTTTGCTGCTGGTGATAAAATTTCAATTACAGATATTGGTGGAAATCTACTGGAAAAAGCTGAAGTTCTTTCTACAAAATACAATAAGAAATATAAGACTAACCTTGTCACTGTAAAGATGTCTGTTGAGAACGCTCCGAAAGCTATCGGGATCAGAGTTCAGGATGAAAGTGTAACAAAACCTATGGAAAAGACATTCCTTGATTTCTTGCCTGATAACGGGATAGTTTGTAGATGTGAAAGGGTCACAGTGAAAGAGATCGTGGATTTTATCAAGGATTACAGAGTAAGGGACGTTAATCAATTGAAGCAGATCAGAGTTGGAATGGGTGCCTGCGGTTCAAAGACCTGCTCGATACTTCTGCCGAGAATATTCTCTCAAGCCGGAGTTGATTATAAAGATGTTACACCCGGAACAATAAGGCCTCTGACAGTTGAAGTTCCAATGAGTGCATTGATCGAAAAGGAGGAAAATTAATATGAAAACTTATGATATAATAATAATCGGTGCCGGATCAGTTGGTTTACCACTAAGTTATTACTTATCAAAGAAAGGTAAGAAAGTTGCCGTTCTTGAAAAACGTCATTCATACGGTCGCGGCGAGAATAAAGCTGCAATCGGTGGTATCAGAGCAACTCATAGTGATCCTGCAAAGATAAAGATCGGTCAGATGAGTATTGACATTGTAAAGAACCTTGAGAAAGAACTCGGTCTAGAATTAGATTGGATCACAGGAGGATATCTTTACCCTGTCTATGATGAAGCAAAAGAAACTGCTTTGAAAAAACTCCTTATCACTCAGAAAGAATTCGGATTGAATATAAATTGGATCGAACCAAAGAAGATCAAGAAACTCGTACCCGGTATCACTGAAGAAGGCTTAAGAGGTGGAACTTATTCACCTGACGATGGATCAGCATCTCCATTGAAAGTTGCAGGTGCTTTCTATAAATTATCAGTAGAAGCAGGAACGGACTTTATCTTTGATGAGGAAGTTGTTTCTATCGATACAGAAGATGATCAGATCACAAGTATCAAGACTAAAACTGAAGAATATAAAGCAAGTATATATATCAATGCAGCAGGTGGAAATGCAAGAGAGATCGGAGAATTATGCGAACTTGATCTGCCGGTTTATCCTGATTCTCACGAGGCAGGAATTACTGAGCCTGTGAAACCGTTCTTTAAACCTATGGTCGTTGATCTTAGATCAGATGATCAGAGTGCAAATTTCTACTACTATCAAAACTATGAAGGTCAGATGGTTTTCTGTGTAACTCCTGAGCCTAAGCAAATGGGTAAGGACTATGACAGTACTTCTGAATTCCTTCCTTTAGCTGTAAGAAGACTTCTTGCAATTCATCCTAGATTGAAGAATATCAGGGTTAGAAAGACTTGGCGTGGACTTTATCCGATGACACCTGATGGATTCCCAATTGTCGGTTGGACCGAGGATGTACATAATATGTTCCTTGCAGTTGGAATGTGCGGGCAAGGTTTTATGTTAGGTCCGGGACTTGGGAAGATCATATCTGAGATATTGGTTGATGAGACAAATGATTATGATTTTATATTGAAACAGTTGAGTTTGTATAGGGAGTTTGTGGGTGATGAGGTGTTGAAATAAATCTGAGATTTATTTCAAAGTGGTTAGTTCGCTATCGACTACGCAGTCATATTCGGACTTGATCCGGATATCTAGGGGCGTTTAAAACGCCCTTTTTTTTATTTTCCTAATTCTCACAAATAAAAATAATATTCATTGACAAACTAGATAGTAATTATTAGGTTATAAAATGTATGAAATAATTTTTATATGTTTAGATTAGGGATAAAAATGGATAGTATAGAGCAGTATGAAAAAATCAGACCCAAACACATTGATTTCAAAGCTAAATTATTAGATTTGATTAAATCATTATTGGATTCAAAAGGAATCAATTATCATTTAGTTGAAGGAAGAGTAAAATCCACAAATAGTTTTGCTGATAAAATTAAGAGAAAAGGAAATAAATATCCAAATCCTCTAAATGATATAAAAGACTTAGTAGGTTTAAGAATAATTGTATATTATCAAAGAGATATTGATATTGTTAATAATTTATTAAGAGAAAATTTTAGGATAGATGAGGAAAACACAGTAAATAAGAGCCTTAGTCTAAATGATGATCAATTTGGATATTTATCTAATCATTATGTTGTCAAACTTAAAGGAACTAGAGCAGAATTACCAGAATGGAATACATTCAAAACAATAAGCGCTGAAATCCAACTTAGAACTGTTTTACAACATTCTTGGGCTGCTATTTCTCATGAACTTCAGTATAAGAGTAAATCTGAGGTACCTAGCACATTAAAAAGAAGATTATATAGACTTGCTGGTCTATTTGAGTTAGCAGATGAAGAGTTTGGAACTGTAAAAAAAGAACAACAAGCTCTAAGTTTAGCAATTCAAAGTAAGAAAGAAATTGCAAATAAAAAAGTGTACGATGAAATAAACTATGATACCCTTGTAGCATTATTTAAGTCCGACGATAAAACTATCGCTCATTACTCAAAAGCTGCAAAAGAATCAGGATTTGTAGTAACTACTGGGATTAACAAATCAAAATCTAATCAATTTAAAGAAGGAACTTCTGAAATAATCTATATTACAAAAAAATTAAATATACTGACTATGGAAGATTTATTATCATTCCTAAAAAACAATAAAATGCATGCACAACTATATTTTCATGAACAATATAGGCATCATTCCTCTACTCAAGAAGGTAGTCATTTATGGTATAGTGATATCCAGTTTTGCGTTCAACTATTCCTTATGCTTTTCCTCTCAGAAGAAACTCTCAATAATTATATAGGAGTAAGATCTTGGGAAAAGGATATATATAATCGAATTAAAAATGTGATACTAGATTTTAAAGCAAGTAATCCAAACATTAAATAAAAATTTAAAAATAATCTTTAATCAAAACATTTTAAATAAAAAAAGGCGTAATAAATTACACCCCTACGAAAATAGATAATTTTATGTAAATTCGGCATTATTTCGAAAACCCGGGATCGACCTTGGTTTTCATTAAATTTATAATCAACAATCTTATATAAAAATATACAAGCCATCTGAATAGGTGGCTTTTCTTATTCCTTCAATTTTGTAAAAATAAATCAAAAAAAAGAGCAAAAGGTCACTATATGATACTTTGCTAGTGCTATATTCTATTATGTTAAAGAAAATAGGATAGATTATGCAGAAGAATGAAGTAAAATGAAATAAATCAAAATTTTATTTATTTCTTAATTCTGTCATCATTTGTTGCTCATTCAATTTACCATACCTAAAATCATCAAATATTTTGTATTGGTTGTTATTTAATTTGGGAATATTTTTTTTTGATATAAATACATGGTATACTTTAGAAGGCTGCCCCTTAATTAAAAGAGCGGATAGATTCATTACTATTTCATTAAGATTATTCCTATTTCTTATCAGTTCATTTTTTGTATATTTATTTTCTATTGGATACCTAGTATATCTGACCAACTTATTATAAAGTGAATCTATCTTAACTATTTCATCTTCTTTGAATATCTTCAATCGTTCTAAATGCGTATCACCATTTATTTCACCTAATCTCCTGTAAAACAGAATCGCAGTAACAACCAGTTCCTTTTTTTTGCAAATATATTCTACGTTATTCATCTCATTAAACTTGATACCATTCTTTCGTTCTGGAATAAAATCTCTGATCATGTAGTAGTATGTTTCCATAAGAATTTCTATTAGGAATTTAAGATCAAGTGCAGCATACAACAAATTGATGAACTTTGAATTTTTGTTTTTAATATGATTCGCAAATCTTTCAAATATTTGCTCTGTTAGCATATCCTTATAATCTGACATATCCATATATACTCCCAATTTTAATGTTATATATAAGATGAAATTATATTAATATCAACATTTAATTATATAGAACCAATGTATACTGTATATATTATGTGATATCCAAATTTTATTTTATTTTTATTATTATAACATATAGCTAATTTTTTCTAACTAAGCAAATATAAATATAAGTGTGGATAGAAAAGAAGTGAAAACCAACTATCTGAAAATAATACGAAAAAACAACAAGGAAATTCTATGAAAAACAGGATCAAAACTCATACTCATCAAAATGATGGGATTAACAAAAATTTAAAAGAGGAAAACCAAATGAAGAATGAAAAAAGATGGTACACTTTGGATGAAGCCGCGGAATATCTTAGTCTGAGTAAATCCACATTGTACAAGAAAACTGGATCGAAGAGAATGATTAAATATTACAAACCAAACGGATCAAAGATATATTTTGAAATCAATGATCTTGATGAGTTTGTTGAGAAAGGAGTTTGTATTACCCAAGATGAAATTGAAATGGAGGCTGAAAAATGTTTAATTAAATGGAGCTAAAATGAGTATTAAAGCAGAAGTAATAACGAATGAATAATTTTTATAAAGATTTAAATGATCTGTTAATGTTGTCAGCATAGACTAACAAGAAACACACTAAAAGGAAAATCCAGATAAATCATCTGGGTTTTCTATTAATTGAAATGATTAATGAATACTATTGAATGCTAAACACTAATCATTAAAAATCCGCTAAACCCTGCATTGTATTTCGTAAATGTCGGATCAACATTCTTTTTCATTTCATTGATAGTCTCACGATCTTATCTAAAATATCAAAGCCATCTGAAAAGGATGGCTTTTTTTATTCCTTCAATTTTATAAAAGAAATCAAAAAAAGAGAGCAAAAGGTCACTATGTGATACTTTGCTAGTGTTATATTCTATTTATGTTAAAGAAAATAGGATAGATTATGCATTTTTAGGGTTCAAGATATTGAACCCGTACAAATGTCCTTGAGATTTAATTAATTGGAGAGAAAATGAGAAATAGGCAATCAATTCGTTTGCAAAGTTATGATTATTCAAAAGCAGGAATGTATTTCATCACAATTTGCACGTATAATGATGAAAATTTATTTGGGAGAATTATTGATGGTATTATGATATTAAATGATGCAGGTATGATAGCACATAAATATTGGATGGAAATAACAAATCATTTTCCAAATGTAATATTGGATGAATTTATAATAATGCCCAACCACATCCATGGAATAATACAAACCGTGACCGCCGTAGGGGTTCAACATCTTGAACCCTCAAAACGGCACGAACCCATAAAACGGTTTGACCCCACAATACAGAACGAACCCGAAAGAGCGAATAAATTCCAACACATAATATCAGGTTCAATCGGATCAATTATACGTGGTTTCAAAGTTGGAGTTACAAAATGGTTTAGAAAGAATACAAATATTTATCATGTATGGCATCGTAATTTTTTCGAAAGAATAATCCGTACTGAAATAGAATTAAATAATGTTCGTCAATACATAATTGATAATCCTAAAAAATGGGAGCTTAAAAAAAATAAAGAGCATTTTAGGGTTCAAGATATTGAACCCGTACAAATGCCTTGAGATATAATTAATTGGAGAGAAAATGAGATTCAGCGAGTTTTAGTTTTTTTAGGTTCATTATATATCTCCAAATGAATATTTTAACCCCAGCAAGAAAGAAGTCGATGCATCATCATTGTTTAAATAATTATTCTGTGAGTT
Organism: Candidatus Delongbacteria bacterium; assembly: GCA_013139625.1. Lineage (GTDB taxonomy): Bacteria > UBA4055 > UBA4055 > UBA4055 > UBA4055 > WTAK01. The sequence continues at coordinate 6,999 of WTAK01000445.1, forward strand.
GACAATAGGCATAATACCTCCGAATATTTCAAAGTCCCAAAATCTAAGTGAAATTTTTATAGGAACTCCAATTACAAAATCTTCCATACTCACTGAAGATCTGCTTGTAATTTGAGTATCGGCAATATTTGTCCTTATTATATCCACTTTATTCTTCACATAATTTAAATAAATACCTGCCCTGATTGCTACTCTAGTGTTGCTTTTAAAACTAAACTCGTTGAACCTCATAGTTGATCTCGAATTACCTTGAAGAACAACCTCGTTTATTAAAGTAAATGAAATTATTTCACTGTCTATTG
>WTAK01000286.1 GCA_013139625.1 Candidatus Delongbacteria bacterium
ATACCAAAACTTACACTGGATACTTTAATTATTTTTATAAAGCCCTGAGATCTTCTAAACCATTTGCAGCATAAATGCTATCAGAGACTACTTTGGCAGCTTCTTCTGAAAGACCTTTATTTTGCAAATCTTTCAAAGCGATATAGATATTCGTACTTTGCTTGATTTTATCAACAGTGAACACCGCTTCGTTACTATAGTAATCATTAAATTTTTCAATTGATACCGGAAAGGATTCCGGGCGAATATATCGTTTCTCTTCAATCGGCTTAGGCATAGTAACATTTTCTGATCTCTTATTAATTTTGATAAGAGATATTATCTGATCAGCTATGCCATCATTCCAAGTTGCAGTATTAGATTGAACTACAACTTCAATAATGTCAAAACCATTGTAAACAAGCCAAGTTCGTCCTATCATTTCTTCTCGTTGCATGAATTTTCTCTTGACAGTTAGAGCAGGTAATTCATCAACTTTAATTTCTTGCACTTCATCCAATTGCTCTTGATAATCAAAAGTTTTAATATCTTTATGGATATCACCTGTGTTGTCCGAAACGTATGCGTACATACTGTAATTATCAGGACCTTTACCTTTGTTATTCCATCCATCCGGTAATTTTGCCGTTATTACACCATCCTTGCTAGTGTACTGATTCAATATTTTTTCTTCAGAATTTTGTTCTTTAACTTTTTCAGTTTTCCCCTTTGAACTATCACCGCCGCATCCCAAAAATAAAACAGATAAAATAACGACCAGCAATAACACGATAAACTTCTTCATACTATTCTCCTTACAACAGTTTTATTTAGCTTATTTGCATTACAAAGAATATAATTCTCTGAAAATTTTAATTCAATACTTTTCTTTAACATTTTCCAATTGTATTCAACCCTTAATTTTCATACTTTACTTATTGTATAATCTTAATCGGAGATCGAAATGTTTGAAAGTATCAATAATTTTTTAGAACAATACCCTAATTCAGCTATAGGAATAAAAATATTTGCTTTATTCATCGGTGCTTTTATAGTTGATATTATAGTAAGAAAAGTATTTATAATAGCAATAAAACGTATAACTGATAAAACAAAAAATACCTGGGATGATAAATTATTTGAGAATAAAGTTTTCAACAAACTGGCAAATCTTATACCTGCAATAGTGATCTACAACTTTTCTTACTTGTTCTTAAATGCAGAAGAATTGGTCTCCAAAGTACTTCTTGTTTACATGATTTACGCAGGAATGATATTCTTTAATACGTTTTTGGAATCCATCAATGCGATCTATAACTCTTATGAATTTGCGAAAGACAAACCGATAAAAGGATATATCCAGATTGTAAAGTTGATCGTGTACATAATCGGTGCCTTAATAATAGTTTCTGTCATGATAAATAAATCGCCTGTTCTACTTCTAAGTGGAATTGGTGCTATGATGGCTGTTATTCTATTGATTTTTAAAGATACGATACTTTCACTTGTTGCCAGCATTCAATTAAGAACAAATGACATGATCAAGATCGGTGACTGGATAACTATGCCAAAGTACAACGCTGACGGTGATGTGATAGATATTGCACTTCACACTATAAAAGTTCAAAATTTTGATAAGACCATTACAACTATCCCAACTCATAAAATGATAGAAGAATCATTTCAAAATTGGAGAGGAATGGTAGATTCTAAAGGTAGGAGAATAAAAAGGTCTATCAATATAGATATGAACAGTATCAAATTCCTTAGTGAAGAAAATATCGTAGAATATAAGAAAATTGCCTTTTTGAAAGATTACATTGAAGAGAAAGAAAAAGAAATAGGAGAATTTAATTCGAAATTCTCGGATGACCTTAAGAATAATGTAAATCAGAAAAAACTTACTAATGTTGGAACTTTTCGAGCTTACTTGAAAAATTATTTAAGATCTCATCCAAGTATAAACACCAAGTATACATTTCTAATACGGCATCTGCAATCAGGTCCCGAAGGACTTCCTATACAGATATATGTATTTGCAAATGATAACGACTGGGTTGCATATGAAGAAATACAGGCTGATATATTCGATCATATACTAGCAATTATACCTGAATTTGAACTAAGATTATTCCAAGCTCCAACAGGGTTAGATTTTACTAAAGGATTAGGATAAAATATGAAGAATTTACTAATATTTACCTTACTACTGTTTTCAGTTTCTTTTTCAATGCAGATAGAAGACTTAGAGAAGGATAGAATTAACCATGCAATCGATTTGATGTATCAGGAAAATTTTCAAGCTGCCGAATCTATATTTTTGAAGATAAGGAATAAATATCCAGATCACCCTATCGGTGATTTTATGATGGGAACATACTACAACTATCTTGCAGTTTTTTATGAAACTGACAAATTCGATTCAAAAATAACCATATACTACAGAAATGTGGAGAAAAGATCCAGATTCCATCTTAAAAATGGGAATCAGGACCCATGGTATAAATTTTATCTCGGTGCCAGTCTTGTAAATAAAGGTTACTTACTTGGTCGGAATAAAAGTTATTTCAGTGGGTTCAGACATACTTCAAAAGGTATTGATCAGATCGAGGATTGTGTAGAAGAAAATAAGAACATTGGAGATGCGTTATTGCTACTTGGAAGTTATACATACTACAGGAGTTCTTTTCTCAGCTGGAT
>WTAK01000188.1 GCA_013139625.1 Candidatus Delongbacteria bacterium
TGGGTCAGGAAGATTTGGAAGTAGGTAAGAAATTTAACATACCTGTTTTGAACCCTATAGATGATATGGGCAAGTTCAATAGTGAAGTTCCTGATTATGAAGGTCAGTACATAAAAGATGCGGATAAGGTTATAATAAAAGACCTGAAAGCATCAGGAAAATTATTTAAGCATGAAACGATACAACATAGCTATCCTCATTGTTGGAGATGTGATACTCCATTGCTTCAAAAAGCAACAGACAGTTGGGTTATGGAAGTTAAAACTATCATCCAAGACATGTTGGATAATAACCAACAAATAAATTGGGTTCCTGAAAATATAAAAGATGGAAGATTTGGAAAATTGTTAGCTCAAATGCCTGATTGGCATATATCCAGAAGTAGATTTTGGGGAGCTCCTTTACCAATTTGGATATGTGATGATTGTGAAGCAAGGGAATGTATCGGTTCAGTTGAAGATCTGAAAAAGAGAACAGGATTAGAAGAGATCACAGATATACACAAGCATTTCGTAGATGAAATGACAATGAAATGTTCTTGTGGTGGTACAATGCACAGAATACCTGAAGTTCTGGACTGTTGGTTCGAATCAGGTTCTATGCCTTATGCTCAGAATCATTACCCGTTTGAGAATAAAGAAAGGTTCGAAGAGAACTTTCCATGTGATTTCATAGCTGAAGGAATAGATCAGACAAGAGGTTGGTTTAATAAATTGACAGTAATATCAACTGCATTATTCAATAAACCGGCATTCAAAAATGTTATAGTGAACGGTACTGTTTTGGCAGAGGACGGCACTAAAATGTCAAAATCTAAGAAGAACTATCCACCTGTAACAGATGTTATGGATAAGTACGGTGCTGATGCAATGAGAATGTATCTTATAAATTCTCCTGCAGTGAGAGCTGAGAATCTTAGGTTTAGTGAAGCAGGAATATTAGATGTGATAAAGAAAGTAATGCTTCCTCTGTGGAATAGTTACAGCTTCCTAATAACCTATGCTAAAATAGATGGATGGAAACCTCAAGATGAATATTTTAAACCTGAAGATCTGACTAATAACTTGGATAGATGGATAATGTCATCACTTCAAAGTTTAACAAAAGAAGTGAATGAGCAAATGAGCGCATACAAGCTTTATAATGTTCTTCCGGCAATGGTAGGATTTATAGATGATCTAACAAATTGGTACATAAGAAGATCAAGAAGAAGATTTTGGAAAAGTGAGAACGACGGTGACAAGATGCATGGATACGAAACACTTTATGAAGTATTGTCTATCTTAACTAAATTGATAGCACCGGTAATGCCGTTCGTAGCAGAAGAATTATACCAAAATTTGGAATTATCGGTATTCCCGAATTCTGCATCTTCAGTGCATTTAAGAGATTATCCGGAAGTAGATACTCAATTCATAGATACAGATCTTGAAGTAAAAATGGCTTTTATTCAGACCGTAGTAAAACTTGGAAGAGTGTTGCGTAACGATAAAAATATAAAGATAAGACAGCCGTTACAATCAGTTACTATCGTTTCAAATCAGGAAATAACTCAGGAAGCTGTAACAGAGTATAGTGATCTGATAAAAGAAGAACTTAATGTTAAAGAAGTGAAAATAACGAAGAATGAAGAAGATCTGGCAACTATAACTGCAAAAGCTAACTTCAGGGTATTAGGTAAGAAATATGGTAAGAAAGTGAAAGATATTGCTTCAATGATATCTAAATTGTTACTTGCTGAGATAAGAACTATAGAAAAAGGCGGAAGTATAAGTCTTCTCGAAGAAAATATTGTCCTTGAAGATATAATGATACAGCATGAGCCAAAAGAAGGAATATTTTCAGTCTCAGAAAAAGATACCACAGTATCGCTTGACATAAAGATAACTCCGGAATTATTATCAGAAGGTCATGCAAGAGAGATAATAAACAGGATACAGAACCTGAGAAAAGATAATGGATTTGAAATATCCGACAGAATAGTAGTAAAATTTTCAACCGATGAAGAATTAGCTCAGGCTATAGTATCTCAATCAGAGTATATCTCAAATGAAACCCTTTCAGTAGAAATAAAAGAAGATGGCTCAGTAAGCACGTCAGGTGTTGAGATGGATATTAATGGGCATAAGTGTTATATTAGAGTTGAAAAGGTATAATATAATGTGAACAAGGGGTTTCAACCCCTTGCAATAACGAATTATATATAAGGTTTAAAAATGACAACGAAGAATAAAAAGAAGTACACAAAGAAAGAACTTGAAAAGTTCAAAAAGCTCATAATAGATCAGATCGAAGAAACAAAAGAGATAATCGATCACAGTCTTGGAAGTAGTTCAGAATCTATAGTCTCGCAAACAGGGGATACTCATACTGATGAGATGGGAACTGAACATCAAGCACGTGAGTTAGATTTCTACATGGCTCAAAGAGAAGGTAAATTCATAGCTAATTTAGACAAAGCTCTTAGGAGAATTGAAGCAGGTGGCTATGGGATCTGTAGAGGTTGTGGAGAGCTTATCGATAAGAAGAGATTAGCAATGGTTGCTCATGCTACTTTGTGTATTGATTGCAAAAACAATAAAGAGCGCAAAGATTAATGAAAAAAAAGTACATTTTTTTTTCAGTATCAGCCTTAATTGTAATAGCTGATCAGATATCTAAGAAATTCTTTGAAAAATTCTTATTATCTCTGGATACGAACTCTGTTAATGTTTTCGGTGAAGAGTTGGTAAGATTTACTCTTGCTTACAATACAGGGATCGCGTTCAGCATTAAACTTGGTAGTCGGTATTTTTTATCGACTATTTCTTTACTTGCATCGATCTTCATAATTTATCTTATTGTTAAGATCGATCTGAAAAAAAAGCTGGAACTTTGGGCTTTTACCTTCATACTTGGAGGAGCTATCGGCAACTTAATAGATAGGGCATTGTATGGTAAGGTTATTGATTTTATAGACTGTGATTTTCCTGATTTTATCATGACAAGATGGCCTATCTTCAACATTGCAGATTCTTTTGTGACAGTCGGAATGGTATTTTTAGCAGTTCAGTATTTATTTTTTGAAAAGAAGGAAGAAAAGCAAAAAAATAACCAATAAAATGGATATATTATGCTTCATAAGACAGATCCCACAAAGACAAAAAGCTGGCAGAAATTATTAAAACATTTTAAAGATATGAACTCAGTTCATATGAGAGATCTTTTCTCTGATAAAAACAGATTCAATAAATATTCTATTAGACTTGAAGATCTCCTAGTAGATTACTCAAAAAATATTATCACTGATGATACAAAGCAATTATTGATCGAATTGGCAGATGAATGTGATCTAAAAGCTTCAATTGATAAAATGTTCTCCGGTGAAAAGATCAATGAGACTGAGAATAGAGCTGTTCTTCATACTGCCTTGAGAAATTTCAAGCATGATCCTATCATTGTTGATGGTGAGGATATTATACCTACTGTCAAAGAAGTTCGTAAGAAGATGAGAATGTTCAGTGATGCAGTCAGAAGCGGGGAGTGGAGAGGGTATACCGGTGAAAAGATTAAAAACATCGTGAACATTGGTATCGGTGGATCAGATCTTGGTCCTGTAATGGTAACTGAAGCATTAAAATATTATGCATCAAAGGATATGAAAGTTTATTTCATTTCAAACATTGATGGAACAGATATTACAGAGACCCTAAATAATTTAGACCATGAAGAAACTTTATTTCTCATAGCTTCAAAGACTTTTACTACTCAGGAAACCATGACAAATGCATATTCTGCGAGAGAATGGTTCCTTGGACATACCAGAGATGAAGATACTATCAAAAAGCATTTCGTTGCTTTATCAACGAATAGAGAGAAAGTTGACGAATTTGGGATAGATACAGATAATATGTTCGAATTCTGGGATTTTGTAGGTGGAAGATATTCAGTATGTTCTGCAATTGGATTAAGTGTTGCATTGTATATTGGTTACGATCGTTTTGAAGAATTATTACTTGGCGCTTCTTCAATTGATGAGCACTTTCAAAATACTGCTTTTGAAAATAATATACCTGTCATATTAGCTTTGATCAGTATTTGGTATATAAATTTCTTTGGAACCGATAGTGAGGCAATCCTGCCGTACGATCAATATTTACATAGATTCCCTGCTTACCTGCAGCAAGCCAATATGGAAAGTAATGGCAAAAATGTTGACAGGGAAGGGAAGCCAGTCAATTATTCTACAGCTCCTATCATATGGGGTGAACCCGGTACGAATGGTCAACATTCATTCTATCAGCTGATCCACCAGGGAACAAAGATGATCCCTGCAGATTTTTTAGTCGGGAAAGAACCCCTAAATAAGATAAATAATCACCATAATATTCTTTTATCTAACTTCTTAGGTCAAACTGAAGCATTGATGAAAGGTAAAACAATAGAAGAAGTTAAAGATTCATCTCCATATAAAGTTTTCAAAGGGAATCAGCCTACGAATTCTATTATTTACGATAAGTTAACACCAAATGTACTTGGAAAACTGATAGCCATCTACGAACATAAGATATTTGTTCAGGGTATAATTTGGAATATTTACAGCTTTGATCAATGGGGAGTTGAATACGGGAAACAACTTGCAATAAAGATACAGAGCGATATGAACAATGGAAAACCTTCGAATGATCATGACTGCTCGACAAAAGGGTTGTTTAAGCATATCATGCTTCTAATAATAGCTTCATTGATAATGATTTCATGCACTTCAGTTTCTTCTCATCATCGTAAGAATACAAATCAGAGTGTTACGATAGAAAAAGTTGAAGAGCTAAAAGTGATCGAAAAATTCATTGGCAGGCATTATGGAGCGAAATATGTTATGGGAGCAACTGGTCCTAATACATTTGATTGTAGTGGCTTTATTTTGACTTTATTTAGAGAGATATATAAGGTTCAATTGCCAAGGACATCTGCAAAACAATACTATGCAGGAAGACATATTTCAAAGGCTGAACTAAGTTATGGAGATCTTGTGTTCTTCAATACAAATGGTAGAGGTATTTCTCATGTTGGTGTATATCTTGAGGAAGGTAAATTTGGACATGCATCTACATCAAGAGGTGTAATGATAAGCAATCTAAGTGATTATTACTTTAAAAATAAATTTGTTGCCGCAAGGAGAGTATTAAAATGAAGAGATACTATTATTTATCAATATTTGTGTTAGTTTCAGTGTTATTATCAAAAGGTGTATTTTACCTTGATTATGCATGTTACGACAGAGAAAGATTAGAAAAAACGAAAGTAGATATTTATATATCAATCCCGATACAATCATTAGACTTTGATAAGTCTATGACTAGTACTTTTTCTATTAAATTATACATTTATGATGGTGAAAAACTAATAGCTGAAGATAAATGGAAACAGAAATACACTATAAAAAATGAAGGCGAGAAATTTTCGGGTGTAGAGATCCCTGCATTATCTACAATGTATCTATATCCCGGATATTACAGGTTACTTGCAAAAGTTGAAGATCTAAACACAAAAAATATTGAAACTATTGATATCCCTCAAAATTCTAAGAAATTCGTTGTTGCCAAATTTGAAGATAAATTCTCTATTTCTACGATTCAACTGGCATCGAAAATAATAACGAATAATATAATAAAAGATTCAGAATTTTATAAGCAGGGTGTTGTAGTTTTACCTAATCCAAGTAAAGTCTATGGAACAAGACGACCGTTCCTATACTACTACACAGAAGTATATGGTCTTAAAATCGGCAATAAAGTAGATTATAAATGGTTTATCACTGATAATGATGGTAATAAAGTGAAAGAAGGGAAAGCTCAGACTAAAGATTCACCGTCTAAAGCTATTGTATTAGCTGATAGATTGCCTATTCAGAGTCTAAAGACTGGAATTTATAATTTTAATTTAGAAGTTTCCAAGAATGGTTCAACACTGGAATCAAGCAATAATTTCTATATCTATAGAAATTTGGATTTTAGAGAAAAAGCTGCAATGAAATTTGAAGATATGGGTAATGCAATTGAAGTGCTCAGTGAAAATACCTTAGATATCGAACTTGAGAAATTATCTAAGGTTAGCAGTGAAGAAAAGAAAGCATTAGAAAAAGAAGGAACTGAAGCTAAAAGGTCTTTCTTGATAAAATATTGGGAAAAGAAAACGAAATATGATGAAAAAGTGAAAAACGAGAAATTTGCATATTTTTCAAAGTTGGCGAATGAAGATTTTAATAGATCCGTTGAAGTTTTAAGTGACAAGAACTTATTGGAAGAATTCGAGCAGGTTTATTCTGTTTTAGATAAAAAAGAGAAGAGTTTAGCCGACAAATTAAACAATACCGGTAGGGTTAACTTCCTGAAAAGATATTGGGATAGAAAAGAAAATAAAGATCCTGATGCCAGAGAGAAATTCTTATATCTTATCAGTATAGCAAATAGAGATTATTCATCTGGGAAAAAACAAGGTTGGGATACTGACAGAGGTAGAATACTAATAACTCACGGTAGCCCTGACAAGATAGATAAAGAGACTTATTCAACTGATATGAAAGATCATGAAGTGTGGCACTATTTCAATGGTAACTATACATTTGTTTTTGCTGATACTCATGGTTTTGGAGAGTTTAAGCTGATACATTCTGATTTCGAAGGTGAAAGATATGATCCGAATTGGGAAGATAAGATCACGAAGGATATCTCTAGATAAATGACTGACGAGAAGTATAATATAGTCATACAACGATCTAAGAGAAGAAAGAAAACTTTACAGGCTACTTTTAAAGACAATATTGTTAAGATACTGGCACCGTCAACTTCCAGTGATACAGATATAAAAAAGTTTTTAGATAAATTTTTAAAGAAGCTTGAACGTAAAGATATAATCCTAAACAATGATAAAGAGCTTTTATCTAGAGCTAACAAATTAAAGAAAAAATTTCTACCGGATGCACCTGATTTTACAATAGTTTTCCAAGGAAGCTTGACTCGCACTTGGGGAAAGTGCTTTACCAATCAGAGAAAGATAGTCATCAATCCAATTTTAGCGACATATCCTAAATGGGTGTTAGATTTTGTGATTGTTCACGAACTTGCTCATTTATTAGTTCCAAACCACGGCAAAGAATTCAGATCATTGGTCAATAGGTTTAAATTGAAAGAACGGGCTGTAGGATTTTTGATGGCGAAAGGAATGAGGGAAGATCCAATTGACAATTGATAATTTACATTTCTCCGATAAATTGGAGCAGGCAACTCAATGTGACTTTCAATTATGTTATTTTATTATTACGAATTCTCTGAAGTTTGTGTGGTCTATAATTTTAGTATCTGCATCATATGCATCCGTGAATGTTTTTGGTAATTTGATATTATTCCTAGCTT
>WTAK01000208.1 GCA_013139625.1 Candidatus Delongbacteria bacterium
TGCTATTCCCAGATCTTTACTTCGAATACTCCTTTTGAAGTCGCAACTCCACGATACATACCGAGTGTATTATACGGTAAAGCAAAATTACCAATTTTATCCACTGCAATAAGTCCACCGATACCCTTTTTCAATATTTTGAAGATAACTTCATCAGTAGCTTCTTTCAGAGAAACATTTTTATATTTCAATAAAGCATGAACCTCAAAAGCTACCACATTCTTAATAAATTCCTCACCTTCACCGGTTGAAGAAACAGCACAAGTTGAATTATCTGCAAAAGTACCTGCACCAATGATCGGAGAATCTCCGATTCGATCCCATTTTTTATTTGTCATTCCTCCGGTTGAAGTTGCGGCGGCAAGATCTCCGTGGATATCCAAGGCTACAGCACCGACAGTTCCTTTTGGAGCAGCTGCAAATTCAGCGTTGTGGTCTAGTGAAGTGGAATCACTTCCTTGAACTCGTTTCCATTGTTCATATCTTTTCTCAGTGAAAAAATATTTTTGATTCTTAAATTTATAGCCAAGTTCTTTAGCAAACTCTTCAGCACCTTTTCCATTTAGAAAAACATATTTGCTGGTTGTCATTACATCTTTTGCAAGAGAAATAGGGTATTGAATTCTTTTTATTCCTGTGACAGCACCGCATTCTCTGTTCCTACCATCCATGATAGAAGCATCCATGCTGTGATCGCCGGCAAAAGTGAAAACTGAGCCTTTTCCACAGTTAAATAACGGGCAGTCTTCGAACTTATTTACAACAAGCTCTACAACTCTTAAGGCTGGTTTTCCTTTTTTTAAGAGGTTTTCGCCATATTTTAATATTTTTTCTAATGCTGCGAAGTATAATTTCTTCTGATCTTCGGGTATGATTTTAGGGATCGCTCCTGCACCGCCATGGATAGCTATAGTATATTTTTTCATAGAAAATCCTTATTTGATTAGATGTAATATATTAAGTATGGGTATATAGATACAAGGAAAAAAGATTTATGGAGAGGATGCATAAATCGGGATTAAAATAAATACTTACACTTAAAACGTGAAAAATATCACAAAAGACTTGACATGGCGAATTCTATTTGTTATATTTATAACGAAAGAAAACAAAGAGTAACAATAAAACCAATCCGGGAGGATATCATGGAAGAGAAAATGGGAAAGAAAAAAGTATTGATCGTCGATGATGCAATTGACTTCATCACAGCCTATAAAGCTTACCTAGAAGCAAATGGATTTGCTGTAATTTCTGCAAACAGTGGAAAAAGCGGAATGGAAAAATTAGAGAATGAGAAACCTGACATCGTTATTTTAGATGTAATGATGGAAACACCTGATTCAGGATTTGAATTCATGAACAAAATGAAAGAGAAGAATTTGACTACTCCTGTGATCTTAAGTTCTTCAATCGCAAAGGCTAGTCAAAGTAACTTTGACATGAGTTCTTTAGGTATTAAAGTAGTAATGCAAAAGCCGTTAGATCTAGACGAACTTGTTGAACAAGTAAAGAAATATACTTAATTGTAGCGTTATAAAAATAACAACAAGGTCGCAGAAGATGAAAAAAATAAAAACTATCTCTGATTTAAATGCTATAAGAAAGGTATTGGAAAATGACAGGATCGATTCAGAAGATAAGAAAGTGATTGTAAAGGTAGCAATGTCAACATGTAGCATTGCTACCGGTTCTAAGAAAGTGATCAGCTTCTTTAGAGAACAGATGGGATTAGAGGCAATTGATTCTTTAGTGGTTCAAACCGGATGTATGGGACTCTGTCACTCTGAGCCTACAGTGATTGTTTCTGTTCCCGGGAAAGATTCCGTAATATTTGGAAATGTAACTGAGAAAAAAGTAAATGAGATCATTACTTCTTACATAAAAGAAGGTAATGATATAGAAGGTGTTCTTTTAAAGAAAAATTCATAATTGAATTCAATGGATAAGAAATGAAAAAAGATAAACAAATAAAATTAGCACTGAAAAATTGCGGTAGTATAGATCCTGAAAAAATCGAAAATTATATCGCTGTTGATGGTTACAAAGCATTGGGTACTTGCTTAGGTGAAAAGGGATCAAGTGAAATTATTGATGTTATTAAAGCATCCGGTCTTCGAGGAAGAGGAGGCGGAGGATTTCCTACAGGGGAAAAATGGGAAATGGCTTCAAAGTTTGTTGCTGATCAAAAATATGTCATCTGTAATGCTGATGAAGGAGATCCTGGTGCATTCATGGATAGATCGATCTTAGAAGGTGATCCTCATGTTGTTCTTGAAGCCATGGCGATATGTGGTTATTCAATTGGAGCTACCGAAGGTTATATATATATCAGAGCTGAATATCCTCTTGCAATAAAAAGGTTGAAAATGGCGATCGATCAAGCAAAAGAGGCCGGTCTTCTTGGAATAAACATTCTTGGTAGTGGATTTGATTTTGACATTCGGTTGAAATATGGTGCCGGTGCTTTTGTATGCGGAGAAGAAACTGCATTGATAGCTTCAATGGAAGGTAAAAGAGGAACACCAGTGATTAAGCCTCCATATCCAGTAGAATGTGGATACAAAGGTAAGCCTACAATCGTTAACAATGTTGAAACTTATGCCAATATCCCCGTTATAATAAACAAAGGGGCAGAGTGGTTTAGCAGTATTGGTACTTCAGGTTCAAAAGGAACAAAAGTATTCGCTCTTGCCGGAAAAGTTAAGAATGTAGGGTTAGTTGAAGTGCCAATGGGAACTACTTTAAGAGAGTTAATCTATGACATTGGCGGTGGAATTATTAATGGCAAAAAATTTAAAGCGGTTCAGTCAGGAGGACCTTCAGGTGGATGTTTAACCGAAAAGCATCTTGATACTCCAATTGACTATGAAAGTTTAAAAGAGTGTGGGTCAATGATGGGATCCGGTGGAATGATCGTTATGGATGAAGATGATTGTATGGTGGCAGTAGCTCAATTCTATTTGGATTTCTCTGTAGAAGAATCATGTGGTAAATGTGTTCCTTGTAGAGAAGGAAATCATGTACTTTATCAAATCTTAAATAAGATTACTCACGGAAAAGGCGAGTTGAAAGATCTAGACAAACTTAAGGCAATATCTGAAGTCGTTAAATCAACTTCACTTTGCGGACTGGGTCAAACTTCTCCAAATCCGGTACTATCAACCTTGACAAATTTCTACGATGAATACTACGATCATGTAGTGAATAAAAAGTGTGTATCAAAACAATGTAGAGCTTTGGTAGAATATAAGATCATAGAAGATAATTGTATTGGCTGTACCGCTTGTAAAAGGGTGTGTCCGGCAGAAGCTATAACCGGCGAAGTGAAAGGAAAGCATGTTATCGATCCTGAGCTGTGCATCAAGTGTGGAGCATGTATAGAAAAGTGTAAATTCAATGCAATTATTGTCGAATAGGAGAAAAAATGACTTGCAATAAAAATAAAAATATGATAAATAAGTTAACTGACATATGCAATGAATTTAATAATGATCCGGACGATCTTATTGGAATTCTGCATAAAGCACAGGGAGAATTTGGTTATTTACCAAAAGAGGTTCAGATTATAATTGCAGAATTAATAAAGATACCATCTTCAAAAATTTACGGTGTAGTTACATTCTACTCATATTTTACGATGAAAGCAAAAGGTAAATATCCAATTTCTGTTTGTATGGGTACTGCCTGCTATGTAAAAGGTGCCGAGAAAGTTCTAAAAGAATTTGAAGATAAGCTCAAGATTAAGAATGGAGAAACAACTCCTGATGGCAAATTTTCGATGAGTTCTTTAAGATGTGTTGGAGCTTGTGGATTAGCCCCTGTTGTAAGTATCGGTGAAAAAATATATGGAAGCGTGAAAGTTGAAGAAGTAGAAAAAATACTTTCGGAATATTAAGGGAAAATTATGAAAGAAAATTATCGTCCACTCATAGTAACTGAAAAAGAAAAATGTAAAGTATGTTACACTTGCGTTAGAGAATGCCCAGCGAAAGCTATAAAGATAACTAAGGGTCAGGCAGAGATAATTGATGACAGATGCATAGGTTGTGGTAATTGTGTTGTAGTGTGTTCTCAAAATGCGAAAAAGATCAGAGACTCTAAACAAGTAGTTTGTGATTTGCTTCAAGAGAATAAGAATATGATTGCTATGATAGCTCCAAGTTTTCCTGCAGAATTTACCGAAATAGATGATTATAGAAATTTTATCGCAATGGTAAGAAAGTTAGGGTTCGATAAAGTTGTTGAGGTCTCTTTTGGTGCGGACATAATAGCTTTGGATTATTTTAAAACAAAGAGCAGTAACAAGAAAGAGTATTTCATATCTTCAACATGCCCTGCGATAGTAAAATTCGTTGAAAAATATCATCCTGATATAGTAAAATATTTATCGACTACAGTTTCTCCAATTATCGCTATGCAAAAAGTGATCAAGAAAGAATATGGTAATGATGTTAAGACGGTTTTCATCGGTC
>WTAK01000249.1 GCA_013139625.1 Candidatus Delongbacteria bacterium
ATGAATATACTTATAGTAGGTGGTGGAGAAGTTGGTTATATCATAGCTGAGAGATTGATCTCGGAAGGTCATAACGTTACTATCATCGAAAAAGATGAGAACAGAGTCGCAACACTGAACAATGAACTTGATGCATTTGTATTGCACGGAAGTGGAATATATATCAAAAGGTTAAAGCAGGCTAAAATAGAAAAAGTTGATCTATTCCTTGCTCTGACTAACGATGATAATAAGAATATAATATCTTGTTCACTTGCAAAGAAGCTTGGTAATAATATCACCACAATAGCTAAAGTAGAAAATTATATCTATTATTTCTCAGATGACAGAATTTTACCGGCTGACTATGGAGTAGATCAAGTTGTAGCTTCAACCAGATTGGCCATCAATAAGCTTCAAGATCTTATCAAAGAGCCTGATGCAATTGAGAATATGTACTTTTACAATGATAAGATACAAATCATAGGTGTAAATATACCTAGAGACTTTTCACTTTCAGGAATGACACTTAAACAAATAGCTTCCGAACATCCTGAATGGCAAAGATCAAAGATCATAGCTATAAAGCATGGAGATGGTGTGATAATTCCTACCGGAAATGACACAATTCTACCCGGTGACAAACTTTATATCATAGGTACAAATAAAATCCTAAAAGATGTACTCTCAAAGTATTTTACTTCGAAGAAAAAAATAAAAGATATCGTAATCTTTGGCGGTAATAGAATCGGAAAAGAATTTGCCCAATCTGAAGCTGCAAAAGGAAAAAATGTAACGATCTTTGATGATGATATAAAAGTATGCAGGAAATTATCAGAGGAACTTAATAATATACTTGTAATACATGGTTCAGGTACAAATCAGAAAGCACTTGAAGAAATAAACATGAAAGATGCCTGTGTAGTCTGTGTTACAAGTGATGATGAGTATAATATTATCTCAGCTGTATTGGCAAAAGAGAATGGAGCTATCAAAGCTATTTGTAATATTCGTAATATTTCTGTTGGTAAGATCGTAAATCAGATATCTGATATTGACTCTGTGTTCTCACCTGAAGAATTAACACTGGCAGAAGTACTTAAGTATTGCAGAAAAGGTAATATACTTTCTGTTACTCACATGCCTAACCTTAATGCTGAAACCATTAATATACATATCTCTGAAAATATACCTATTATTGATAAACCTTTGAAAGATGTAAAATTCCCAAAAGGAATGATCATCGGAGCTTTAGTCCGTGATGAAAAAGTGATTATTCCAAGCGGTAATGATGAGATCAAATTGAATGATATCGTAATAGCTTTCGTTTTACCTGATGCAATTGCTCAGGCAGAAGATATTTTCGCAAAAATACTGAGCAAGAGGTAGTTTTGAACTATTTTTTAACAATTAACTTAAAGTGTACACGTGAATTATAGATCTATCCTTAAAATACAGGGATTACTTCTTGTTATCCTATCAATTGCAATGCTATTCCCTCTTGCATTCTCGTTATACTATGGTTCGAACGATACTAATGAATTGTTAGCCGGGATCGCAATATCGCTTGTTACAGGAGTTGTTTTTCTGCTATCATTTAAATCAAAAGAACCTCTGAGACCGAGAGAAGGTTTTGTAATAGTAACCACAGGCTGGATACTGGCTTCTTTATTCGGAGCTCTCCCCTTTTATTTCCATGAGGCTTTTGGTGGTAATTTCATCAACTGTGTCTTTGAAACAATGTCAGGATTTACTACGACCGGAGCAACTATCCTTACCGATATAGAAAGCTTACCTAAAGGATTACTATTCTGGAGAAGTTTAACTCATTGGCTCGGCGGAATGGGTATCATTCTTCTTGCAATAGCATTACTTCCGATCCTTGGACTGAGTTCTACCCAGATGTTCAGAGCAGAGGTTCCCGGACCTACTATGGATAAGATAAGCCCAAAGATAAAAGATACCGCTAAAATATTATGGATGATCTACATTGGTATGACCGTACTTGAAACAACTCTGCTTATGTTCGGAGGCATGGATCTTTTCACAGCACTTAGCCATACATTCGGAACTTTAGCCACAGGTGGATTTTCTACTCTGAACGGATCTATTGCCGGATTTAACAATGTTTATATTGAAATAGTGATAATGTTCTTCATGTATCTTGCAGGTATAAATTTTGTACTTCATTTTCATTTGATCAGAGGAAATTTCTCTAACTTTTTCAGCAATAGAGAGTGGAGATTCTATACGATAATTCTATTACTTGCGATCACTGCAATAACTTTGAATATTCATTTTACAGATTATACTGATACACAATTGGCTGACCATCCTATGCTGTCAATATATAAAGAAAATATCGGTACTTGTATCAGATATGCATCTTTTCAGGTTATCTCAATTACTACAACGACAGGATTTGTAAGCACAAATTTTGAAGTATGGCCGGCTTTCTCCAAGATACTACTGGTACTGCTTATGTTCATAGGTGGAAGTGCGGGATCTACCGGTGGTGGTATTAAGCAGATCAGGATAATGATCATTCTGAAATTCATTAAAAATGAGATAAAGAAATTAACGTATCCACGAGCTTTTTTTTCATTGAAGATCGGAGATCAATCTATTCAAGAGTATGTTGTAAGAAATGTTATCGCATTCTTCCTGATATTTATGTTCTTATTCGCAGGAATAACTCTATTTTTAACATTCATGGGATATGATATTGTAACTTCTTTCTCTGCTACAATTGCGACACTTGGAAACATTGGACCGGGATTAGCCAGAGTCGGAGCTGTTGAGAACTACGCATTCTTCGATCCTATTTCAAAGATAGTATTAATCTTCAGTATGTTACTTGGAAGACTTGAACTTTACTCTGTACTTATTTTATTCTATACACTATTTTATACAAAAAGATTATTCGGGAAGATGAAGAGATAAAAAGCCACATTAACAATAATAATTCTTAAGGAATTTTGATGAAGGAATTTACTAAAAGGCAAATAGAGATACTAATGGCATCAGTTGAGATTATTTCAGATAGCGGAATTCAAAATTTGACTACTAGGAATCTTTCGGATAAAATTGGAATTTCGGTGCCTGCTATTTATAGACATTTTAAGAATAAAAATGATATTTTATTAAATATACTTTACTATTTTGGTATTAAAATTGAAAAAGGTTTTTCCGAAATAATTTCAAGTGATATGAGTTCTTTGGAGAAAATTGAAAAACTTTTTATGACTCAAATAACGAATTTAAACAAGAATAAATGTTTATCGGCTATTATTTTTACAGATGAATATTTTAAAAATGAAAAAGATTTAAATCAAGAAATAGTAAGAATTACAATGTTTAATATTAGTATGTATCAAGATATTATTGAAAAGGGACAAAGAGATTTAGAAATCAAAAATGATCTACCGACTAAACAATTAACTTTAATGCTTCTTGGCTCCTTACATGCTTTTCTTAAGACATGGCGAATGTTAGATTATAGCTTTGATTTATTGGAAGAAGGTGAGAAGATGGTAAAAACATTAATATTTCTTCTTAAAAAATAGAATAAACTTTAAATAAAATCTTCAAAACCACAATCTAAAATTGTGGTTTTTTTTTGCCAAATTTTCTTTGCACCTTAAACATAAGGAATAAATACTTGACAATGCAGATAAATTATGATAGTTTACGGGAGTTAGCTATCGTTAGCTAACGATAGCAGTGTGATTAAATAATTTGAAATAAAAGAGGGATAACAAAATGAAAAAAATAATACTAAGCTTCATAACAGTTTTACTGCTGTTAGCATCAGCTTCCTACGCAAGCACTACCTTTTCAACGGAAAACATAATCGTTGATGAATCATCTAATGTAAGTGGATTTTCAATTCACGCTATTGATATGGATGGTGATACTGACATAGATTTCTTATCTACGAGCATTTACTAAGATAATGTAATATGGTTTGAAAATGACGGGAATAATAATTTTACAATTCACACCATACATACATCTTCTGTAGGTATTAAATCTGTTTTCGCAATTGATGTTGATAACGATGGTGACAGTGATATTTTAACAGCATCGTACACAGATGACAAAATAAACTGGCTTGAAAATGACGGAAATGAAAATTTTATAGAACATACTATCTCCACTAAAGATGGCGCAAGGTCAGTTTATGCTCTGGATATTGATTCTGATGGCGATATCGATATATTATCTGCTTCATATGAGGATGATACAATTGCATGGTACGAAAATGATGGAAATCAGAGTTTTGCAGAACACTCCATTTCTACTGTTTCTGATGGAGCTTATT
>WTAK01000457.1 GCA_013139625.1 Candidatus Delongbacteria bacterium
AACTTGTAAAGAAATTTCAAATTCCTGCAGGGTGTATTATCAATAAAGCTGACTTGAATGAAACTGTAGCAGATGAAATCAAAGAATTTCTCACTACAGAAAAAATAGTTCACTTAGCTGATCTACCTTATGATGAAAATTTTACAAAGGCAATGACACTGGGTAAAACAATAGTTGAATATGATGAAGGAAAATTAAGAGATACTCTGACCGAAACTTGGAACGAGATAAAAAGAATAGTGTAAGGGCGTTATTCATAACGCCCACTTAGATAAAGCAAAAGGAGTAACAAAATGAAAATCGCATTTACTACAAAAGGCACAGAATGGGACTCACAAATGGACCCTCGTTTCGGAAGAGCAGAATGGATCGTTGTGTATGATGAAGAAAACGATAAATTATCTACAATTGATAACTCAGATGTTGCCGGAGAAGCTCACGGAGCAGGCCCTAGAACGGCACAGAGGTTATTCGAACTTGAACCTAATGTTTTGATCACAGGTAACGGTCCTGGCGGAAATGCAGGAACAGTTTTAAAAGAAGCAGGTATTGTATCTTACATTGGAGCAGGAGACATGACAGTTAAGGAGGCATTTGATGCTTTCAAGAACGATAAACTAAAAAAGGCGTAGTCTATGGATCTAATTACAGCATTTGCAACAGATGATGGCAAAATATTTATGGATAGACATTTCGGTGATGCAAATTACTACGACATTTATAAAATTTCAGCTTCAGGCATGGAATTTATAAAAAGAATTGATAATACCACAGAGGAAGAGGATGAAGAAATTCATGCTGATCCGAAGAAAGCCAAAGGTATTTCAGGATTACTCAAAAAAGAAAAGGTACAAGTGGTAGTTTCAAAGGTCTTTGGCCCGAATATTAAAAGGATCAAAAAGAATTTTGTTTGTATTATTATGAGTAAAAAAGATATTTCTGAGAGTATTATACATATTCAACAAAGATTTGATGCTATTGTTAAAGAATGGAACAAAGGTGAAGAAAGATTGTTTTTTAAATTTTGATCAAGGTGAAAATCATGAAAACTAAAGTTGGTATTATAATTTGTGATCGATATAAAAGCTGTGCCGGTGGAAAATGCTTTAGATCTATGCAGGAAAGAGAAGGTGCATTCAGTATTTATCCAAAAGATGAAGATCTTGAAATAGTTGGATTTACTTCTTGTGGTGGTTGTCCCGGAGGTAATATTGAATATACTCCTGAGGAAATGATCAAGAACGGTGCTAATGTTATTCACCTTGCTACAGGAATGGTCGTTGGTTATCCGCCTTGTACTCGAATAGATCACTTTAAAAGATTCATCACTGAGAAATATGGTATTAAGGTTGTCGTTGGAACTCATCCTATACCTGAGAAATATTACAAAACACACAAAGAACTTGGAACATGGGATTCTCCTAAATGGCAAGAATTGATCGCTCCAACTTTACCAGATCAAAAAACTAGACTGAAGTATGATTAAGGAGATCCAAAATAATGACGCACAGTAGATTAGAAAATTTTACTATTTCTTTTTTTGCAATGTTCTTGGGACTTGGCGGATTTGCCCTATTATTTCAAAAAGCAGAAATATTTATGTACTTTCCATTTCATGTAAGCAACTATGTTGCCGGAGTAACGATAATATTATTTGTGATCCTATTGATATTTTTCTTTGCCCGATGGATAAAATATCCAAATGCTGTTCGAGAAGAGTATCATCACCCGATCAAGATAAACTTCTTTGCAACAATCTCAATAGCTTTATTGATCTTCAGCATCTTCTTCCTTGCAGTAAACGTAGAAATATCTAAATATCTTTGGATTATAGGAACTGTATTGCATCTGATCTTTACACTTTCTGTTATGTCCGCATGGACAAATAAGGAAAATTTGAAAAGAGAGCATTTAAACCCTGCTTGGTTCATACCAATTGTAGGTAATATTCTAATACCGATCGCAGGAATAACACATTTTCCAAAAGATATTTCATGGTTTTTCTTTAGTGTAGGAATTATTTATTGGATATTGCTCTTTACAATAATTCTTAACAGGATTATTTTCCATAAAACATTACCTGAAAAATTAAGACCGACAATGTTTATATTGATCGCTCCACCGGCAATAGGCTTTATAGCTTATGTAAAATTGACCGGCACCATTGATAGCTTTGGAAAGATCTTATATTTCTTCAGCTTATTTTTATTCTTAAAGCTGATCTATCAATTTAAAATATTCTTTAAGATAAAATTCTATTTGTCATGGTGGGCATATTCTTTTCCGATCTCAGCTCTCGGGCTTGCATCATCTTTGATGTACCATAAAACAGATATCGTTGCATACATGTATATATCATATTCATTTCTAGCGTTACTTACGCTTGTTATTATAATATTAACATATAAAACAATCATAGCTATGACAAAACATGAGTTATGTGTACCTGAAGAAGAATAGTTCGTAAGAAACTTCTAATATCCCTAAAAAATCAGGCATTTATTTTTAAGTAAATTTGCTTGATTTTTTTTTATATATACCTGAACTTTTCAGAGTTAAATAAATAACAATAAAAAAATAAATGGTGTA
>WTAK01000233.1 GCA_013139625.1 Candidatus Delongbacteria bacterium
GACTTGGAACTCCTGGAACAGTATTAATTGCAATTGATCACGAATCTTCAATTGATGGTAACATGCCACTAGAGACTTCTCTAGAGCAAAACTATCCAAATCCATTTAACCCAACAACTACTATCAATTTCTCAATCGTTGAAGCTGGAAATGTAGCAATGAATGTTTACAACTTCTCAGGACAGCTTGTAAGTTCATTAGTTAATGGAACAATGAGTGCAGGATTTCATACAGTTAATTTTGACGCATCTAACTTAAGTGCAGGAGTTTACTACTACACTTTAGAAGCTGATAACATGACTATGTCTAACAAAATGATTCTTGTTAAGTAAAAATATGGTTTAGTGGATTATTCCGCTTCATATAAAAAGGCTACCAATTTGGTAGCCTTTTTTTATTGACAAAATGAAATATAAATGTTATAATACTAACTATAATACACAAATATTGGGAGGAAAGATGAAAAAATTAGCAATGACGATAATACTTCTAGCTTTGTCAATAACTTACGCAGGAACACCAAAAGATATCTACTGGGATGTTGTAGACGCAGGTGGTTTAAAGTATGATTTTACAGCAGCACCGTACGATAACATTACGGCAAAAGCCTGGATTAATGTAAGACCATTGGAATTACAAACAACAACAGCTGGAAACATTTTCTATTTGGATCTTGGATCAAACTCAGTGATCAACTTTAATGTTGGTAATTTCCCAACATCTTGGGCAACTGGTGATGAGCTTAATATTATGGTAACTGATGAAAATATCTATAGGTATGGCTATAACTTACCTTTTCTATTAGATGACGGAGATGCATCAGCAGTATTTGGTGGACTTGGTACTCCTGGTACTGCTTCAATAGGTGTTGATTTTCATTCGATAGAAGAAACGAATACTCCAGAGGGAACTACTCTAGAGCAAAATTATCCAAATCCATTTAACCCAACAACTACTATCAACTTTTCAATCGTTGAAGCTGGAAATGTAGCAATGAATGTTTATAACTTTTCCGGACAACTTGTAAGTTCATTAGTTAACGGGCAAATGAGTGCAGGACATCATACAGTTAGCTTTGACGCATCTAACCTAAGTGCAGGAGTTTACTACTACACTTTAGAAGCTAATAATATGACTATGACAAATAAAATGATCCTTGTTAAGTAATACGATGATCATATGAGACGCGATAAATATAGTCTCTACAGAATCGAAAAAAGGCTACCAAATTGGTAGCCTTTTTTTATTGACAAATCAGAATAAGTATATTATAATACTAACTATAATATAAAATATATTTGGAGTAAAAATGAAAAAATTAACAACGGTTATAATGTTTCTTGCTTTGTCAATAACTTACGCGGGAACACCAAGAGATATTTACTGGGATATAGTGGATCAAATGGGAGCAATGTATGATTTCTCTGCTGCTCCATACGATAATGTAACTGCGAAAGCTTGGATCACTTCAAGACCATTAGAACTACAAACTACTACTGCTAGTAATATTGTATATCTAGATATGGGTACAAACTCTGTTATTCAATTCAACGCAGGTAACTTTACAACACCATGGACTGCAGGCGATGGACTTAATATCGAAGCGAAAGATGAATCGATGAGTTTTTGTTCCGGTGAAGTAAGTGGTTACATATTAGATGCTACATCAAATCCAATATTTGGGGGTTTAGGAACAGCAGGAACTATTGGAATAGCAATATCATTAGGCACTTGAATGGACGGAATAAGCGGTAGTATACCGTTACAAACTAACCTTGAGCAAAATTACCCAAATCCATTTAACCCAACAACTACTATAAGTTTTTCAATTGTTGAACCTGGAGATGTTAAACTCAATATTTATAACTTTTCTGGACAACTTGTAAGTTCATTAGTTGATAGAGAGATGGTTGCAGGACATCATACAGTTAGTTTTGACGCATCTAACTTAAGTGCAGGAATTTACTACTATACTTTAGAGGCTGACAACATGACTATGTCTAACAAAATGATACTTGCTAAGTAAAAGTATATTAATTTTATTTTCGTGTATCAATTGATGCTCGAAACAAAGATTCAATGATTAAATTGTTTACTTGAGTATTATATTTAGATAAAAGATAGCTATTAAATAAATTCAATAATTTCTCGATCCTAGGTTCTTCAATATAATATTTAATATGCCCTTTAACCTGGTCAATTGATTTCAATGAACCATCAGAAGTAAATGTGGATTTATTACGATCATAATATTTTTTATATTCTTCATCTGAAATTTCAGGAAGTAATGGAACAATATATTTAATGGTATAATAATTCTTAAGTTCATCCAACGTATTTATTTTTCCCTGAGCAACAATATCTTTACGAGTAGTGTAACCTAATTCATCCGCCATTCGTCTTAAGTAAAAATTTTCAAATCTGTTTTTTATGTATTTAATTAAATTATCGCTGTTATCTAGATGATTTCTGTATTCGAGGTTAATTCTTTTAAGAGATTCTTCGATATCTTTTACAGTAAGGGTATATTTTGTAGAAGTTGCTAGAATAGAATTTCGGATACCTGTTTTTAATGAATTTAAAGGATCTATTTCTGAAGTTTGTAGCGATTTTAAAGATTTTGCGTATGAATTGATAAGGTTATTGATGTTAGATAAATTTACTTCAAAATTGTTGCTTTTTAATATTTTCTCAAAAAAAATACTATAAGCATTCTTATGGGCTTCAACATCCATTAAAACCATCTCTTTCGCAAGTATATTCTTCATTATGGCATATGATTTACGATCATGATCAATAATTTTATTGTTTAATATTATGATACTCCATCCAAGCTTAGTACGTAAAGGCTCTGAAATTTCACCAATACCTAATTTAGTGAAATTATCGATGTAATCTACTGAAATAACTGTAGGTTGTATCCATTCTAACTTTCCAATTGTCAATGAACCTTCAACTGAAGACGAATTATTTAAAATAGTTGAAAATTTAGATTTATTTTTTAATATTATTTTATATGTTGAGTCTGCTTCAGTTTTACTATC
>WTAK01000057.1 GCA_013139625.1 Candidatus Delongbacteria bacterium
GTTATTTAACACCCCTGGATCCCCGTGTCAAGCACGAGGATGACAGGAAATTATTTCGAATTCAGAAATCCCAAAACCCCAAGCGCAGCGACAGTCCCATCACTAACCGCAGTCGTAACCTGCCTAACCTTCTTCTCAATAACATCACCAGCAGCAAAAACTCCACCAACATTTGTCTTAAGGTCTGAATCAGTAATGATCTCACCTCGGGTATTAAGATTAATAATACCTTTAAAAGGATCCGTTCTCGGAATATACCCTATGAAAATAAAAGCCCCTGTAACATTCAGAACTTTTTCAGATCCATCTTTATTACTCTTGATCCTAACAGAAGTTAAACCCTCATCTCCGATAAATTCTTCAACCTCATGTTCAAGGATGATCTTTATCTTTGGGTGTTCAGTAGCTTCCTTAATCGCATGTTCATAGCCTTGGAAATTATCAAATTGATGAACGATCGTAACACTGCTGGCATACTCAGTCAGAGAAACAGCCTCTTCAAGAGCAGAATTTCCACCACCAATGACAACGATATCCTGATCTTGGAAGAAATCACCATCGCAAGTAGCACAATAAGAAATACCTTTACCTTTGAATTTTTTCTCAGAGTCTAAGCCTAACGACCTCGGTTCTCCTCCTAGAGCAAGTATCACAGAATCAGCAGAATAATTATCTTCCCCATCAACTTCAATGAACTTTTCATCTCCGGTAATATCCATTTTTGTGATCTTACTGCTGGAGTATATCTTGCAACCAAAAGATTTTGCCTGCTTTTTCATATTATTAGCTAGTTGATAACCTGAAACTTCTTCAACACCGGGATAATTAGCTATTTTATGAGTAAGTGTCATTTGTCCACCTGCAGCTCCTTGATCCACGATCAGAACTGATTTTTTGGCTCTGGCTAAATAAATACCCGCTGTTAAACCAGCAGGTCCGGCTCCAATTATTATAGTATCAAATTTCTTCATTATTACTCACCAAATTGTGCGTTAAGAATAGTTTTAACTTCATCTTTATTTTGAATACTGCTAGTAGCTTGTACGACCTTACCATCCTTATAATATACTGTGAACGGAAGACCTGCAAAACTTCTACATTCAGGAAGATTTCTGATCACTCCTGCTTCAGGAGCATCAAATTCCATGTCAAAGAACTTTACATTTTCGTATCTATCTTCCAAGTTCTCCATGATATCGTAAACAGGTAAACACATTGGTCCCATTCTTCCACAGCAAACCATTACATTTTCATTCTCTGAGATGATCTTTTCTAACGATGCTGCTGTTTCGATGTGATTTAAGTTTGTTCCTAACATTATTTTCTCCTTGTTATTAGATTTTGTTTTGAGTAGTTTTTCCACTACTTGCTAAATATAATAACAGTCAAGTCGTTTGTCAATATTTATTTTTGCTTTATTTAAAATTGTTTTAGGTCGGAGGTAAACCCCGACCCTACGAAAACTCGATCATTTCCACCAAGGTCTTTAATGATCTTGATATCTTCAAATTTTTCTTTATAGATATTCTTAACTTCATCTGCCTGATCAAACCCGATCTCTAAAAACAGCATCCCATTTGGCTTTAATATCTTTTCAATTATCTCATTTATCCTTCTGTAAAACTTCAAGCCATCACCTTCATCAGTTAAAGCTATCCTGGGCTCATGATCTTTAACATTCTTATCTAGATTTTCATAATCTCTCAGAGAAATATACGGTGGATTTGATATTACAATATCGTGCTTTGATCTAGATGGAGGATTCTTAAACAGATCCCATTTGAAAAATTTAATTTTACCGGAAAGATCATTAATTCCTGCATTTTCCCTTGCAATATCTAAGACCTCACTTGAAATATCGGAAGCAAAGAATATATTATTCGAACATTCTTTAGCTATCGCAATAGGAATACATCCACTTCCCGTTCCAATATCAAGTATTCTAAAAGTTTGAGTTGAAACATATTTTATTACTTCTTCAACAAGTATTTCTGTGTCATTTCTAGGGATTAAGGTATGTTCGTTGACCATCAATTTAGCGTTGTAGAACTCTTTTTCACCCTGAATATATTGAATAGGTTCATTATTTGAACTTCTTTTCAATAAAGGTCTGAGCTTAGCCAATTCTTCTTCAGAGATCATTCTATCATATTGCAAATACAGATCAAGTCTCTTCATATCCAAAGCGCCTGAAATAATAATTTCAGCATTTAATCTGGGGTCTTTTACATCATGCTTTTTTAAATAATCAGCAGAAAGATTTAATATATCTAAAAGAGTTTTTTCTTGCATACTTCTCTCGGTCATCGAGTGATTACAGAGTAATCGTATCGAGATGACGATTTATTACCTTATTTTATATTTCTTTAATATAGCTTTAAGATTGTCCGTGATCTGTTCAAATTCAGATTTAAAGATAGTTCTTAAACTCAAATAATACTTTTCATCATTAATATACCCGAAGACCGGAGTCTGATCTATCATTCTCATTTCTTTTGACAGCTTTGAAACACTAATGTCATCCTGCTGAATTGAAACAGCGATTCCCTCTAATCTTTCAGTAGGTAAAGTTCCTGATCCTGCCTGATCCAATACTTCTTCAACTAGAATCTTCCATTTTTTGGGAACAATCAAGGATATATCGTTATTTAGTTTTTTAGCTTTTTTCTCTAAATCTTTTCTTTTAGCTGCCAATAACTGTAAAGTCAGATGACCTGAATCAATAGGATCTTTTTCTACGAATATTTTAAGTGTCTCTTCAAGTAAAGCTAATCTTATTTTATCCGTCCTCATTACTCTCATCAATGGATTCTTTTTTACTTTTTCAATGAGCTCCTTACTTCCTGCAATGATACCGCACTGAGGTCCACCAAGAACTTTATCTCCACTGAATGAATATAGATCAGCACCATCCTTTATAGCATCTTGAACAGTAGGTTCATGTGGCAATCCATATTTACTCAGATCTGAGAAGATTCCTCCTCCGAGATCATAATAAAAAGGTATGTTATGTTTTTTCCCAAGTTCAGAAAGTTCTTTTACGGATACTTCATCCGTAAAACCTTCGATACGATAATTTGAAGTGTGTACTTTCACTAAAGCACCTGTTTTTGAAGTTATCGCATCTTCATAGTCAGAAACCTTTGTTTTATTCGTTGAACCGACCTCGACAATCTTTCCACCTGATTTTTTAATAACATCAGGCATTCTGAATGACCCACCGATCTCTACAAGTTCACCGCGGGAAACAATTACTTCTTTTCTCTGAGCTAAAGTATTAATACATATCATAACTGCTGCCGCATTATTATTCACAACCGTTGCAGCTTCCGCACCTGTGATAATGCTTATAAGATCACTGATTTTATCTTCTCTACGACCTCTTTTACCTGTTTCAACATTTACTTCAAGAGTTGAATAACCCTGAAGAATACCTTGAAGATTTGATAATACTCTCTCCGATAATGGAGCTCTGCCAAGGCCTGTATTTAATACAATTCCTGTAGCATTTATAGCAGATCTTGTAAAAGGTAGAAACTGTTCCTCGATAGATATAGCTATCTTTGAAAAAATATCTTTTTCAACACTTTTCTTTTTCCCTTTTAGGATACTCGAACGAAGATCATCTATCTCGATTTGTATAAGTTTGACCAATATTTCATGTTTATACTTTAATTTGAGCTGAATAAACTCTTTACTATCAAGAACTTTATCAACCTTGGGTATTTGCTTTAATATTTCTTGCATTATTCCTGCCAATGTTTATTTAATCAAAATTTATAATATTTTTTACTCTAATCGAATTTATAATATCTCTGTGCTTTTTTGTATCAATTGAAAGATTTTTTAATATTTCAACAATTATCGGGTCATCCGCATCAAATAGCTTAAATAGATCTTTTTCAATGATCGAATTTTCTAATCTAAAAGCAAATGAATATGCCATATCTAAATCATATTTATCTGTAAATACTTTAGTCATTTCATTTTTTACATTATCTATTGAAGTTTTAATGTCTTCTACTGAACTATCCCTATGATCAAATCTGATGATTCCTTCATTCACTTTAATAATGATCTGCTTTATCCAAGCTTCATGCTTTTTCTCTTCTTCGACAAGAAATAACCAAACTCCTTCCTTAGGAAATTTTTTCCTATAGTATGCATATAGCCTACTTATCATCCTTTCATGTTCTGCATGATAACCTAAAAGTACAAGGCTTCTGTTTATGTCCTTTCTTTCCTCTTCTTTTGTCTTACAATTTATCAATAATTTATCAAGTTCTTGATCTAACATTTCTTTGTGGGATTCTGTATCTGACTTAAGATCATCCAATACTTTCTGAATTCCTTTCAGATCACTCCAAAAACAGTCCAACATCTTTCTTTCAATTATAGAATTTTCTAAATTTTTAGCAAAAGTCACTACTTCAGTTATTTTCACTCCATCTTTTTCTACTTTCAATCTAAAATCAACTATTGACTCTATTGATTTCGAAATATGATTTACTGAAAAATACCTTTTATCAAATTGAATCGAGCCATCATAGACATTATCCAGGATTGACCTAATCCATTCTGCATGTTTGAATTCTTCACCTGATAAGAACTCCCAAATCTCCATTTCAGGAAAATATACATTCAACACTGAGTACAGATTACCTATAGCTTCTTCGTGAAATGCTAAAAGTTCAATGATCTCGAAATTCTCTTCTTTACCACTCATGTATAACTCCATTGCTGTATCGCATATTACTTATTTCGATTGTCCAAATCTCTATCTAATTCTATATTTTTATCCGGAGTAGTATCTTTTTGTAGTTCTTGATATGTTTTTGTAGTTCTATCTGTTGTTTGAGAAAATTTAATGGTATCGGGTTTATTTAAAAAAATATTTTTTGCCTGTATCAATGTATCTCTATGCATTTCAGTATCTGCAATAATCTTTTTCAAAACATCCTCTACGAACGGAGCATCAGAATCCATTGATTTAAAGAATTCTCGCTCCACCATAGATTCTTCTATTTCTATAGCTATTTTAAATGCATGGGCAAGGTCAATCTCTTTATTTTCTGCTTTAGCAATTTCATCATTCA
>WTAK01000318.1 GCA_013139625.1 Candidatus Delongbacteria bacterium
TATGAAGCATGCATTTGATTACATCGGAGGAATTTTCTCAAGATCATTATTTGCAAACCCTGAGCTTCCTTCGAAGGCATTTCAGAGCCTAAGATTAATAATCCTTTTTGTGATCATCGAATGGATCGGAAGGAAGGAAGAATTTGCGATTGAAAACCTGAAGCTTTACAAATATAAGATACCTAAATGGATATTCTATTATGCGATAATTTTAGTTATCTATATATGGGGTAATTACTCTGAGACAATTGAATTTATTTATTTCCAGTTCTAATATGAAAAATTATTTATTCAAAATATTGATGTCTCTACTTGGATTACTTGCGATCAATATATTCTTATTTCTGGTCGTACAGAAATATTACTATCAACCTTATGAGCATATACCTATCAGTGACAAAGATGAAGTATTTATTCTTGCAGATTCTCATGGTTCTCCGTTGAAGCAGAATCTAAGAGATTCGGGAGTTTATAATTTTTCCATAGGAAGTGATTCTTACTTCGATATTTATAGGAAAATAATCTATCTCGCAAAGAATACCAATGTTAAGAAAGTTATTATCACAGCTGATGATCATACTTTATCTGAATACAGAGAAAAATTGAATAATAAAGACAGGTCAGTGAAATTTATTGATATGGATGACAATGACTTTCTATTGTCCGGTAATTTTTCTAAATGGAAGGAAAAATATCTGAAGAAATATGTGCCGTTATTCAATTCAAAAACAACAGGTATCGTAGAAAGATATTTTAAATCTCTGTTCAAAGATAAAAAGAAGAAAGTTTACGACTGGGTATCGAATAAAAACAAGAAAAAAAGATTCTGCAAAGAGAGCAAAAAAGCAGTTCAAAGGGAAGGTCTCATCAGAGAGATTAAAAGCTTGTATGAATGAGATCGTAGAACTCTGTAAACAGAAGAATATAGAAATTATTGCTATTAAATTTCCACTGGCTAAAGATTATTTGATAGAAGTTGACGGAAGAAATTATGGTGCTGATGCATATTTTGCTAAATTGGGAATTAAAACTTTTGATTTTTCACAAATATACATAGATCACGATGAATACTTTGCCAATCAGGATCATTTGAATGAACTTGGTGGAGAGATATTCGCGAAAGAGTTATTGAAAAGAGTTGAACTATAATATGAAAAGTTACATATATAAAATATCAATATTTCTTCTTCCGTTGCTTGCGGTTGCAATTTTTCTGGAAATTTATATTCGAAATAAGCAGAATGACTATTCATATAAGAATACATATCTAACGAAAAATGCCAAATATATCAAAACTCTGATACTTGGAAGTTCACATAGTTTCTACGGAATCGATCCACAGTATTTTTCTATGAATACTTTTAACGCTTCTCATGTTGCTCAGTCTCTCAAATGGGACTATTTTATTTTCAACAAATTCAAAGATAAGATGACCAATTTAAAGCATGTTATTATTCCGATTTCATATTTTTCACTTTTCTATGATTTAGAAGGGGGAGATGCTGATTGGAGGATCAAGGATTATAAGATATATTACAATGCAGAAGAACCGTCGTTCAAGTATAATTCTGAAGTTCTAAATAGGAAGCTTGTTCCATTGCTAATGAAATTCTATAAGAGTTTTACCGTAGAGGATAAGGGGATATATTGTTCGAAACTTGGTTTTGGGAAAAGGTCAGCTTTGAAGGATGTTGATATGGAGTCATCTGGAAAAACTGCTGCGAGGATACATACAGTTGAGAACTTTGATGCTTTTGATAGTAACCTGAAAATATTAGAAAAATTTATTTCTGATTGTAAGGAAATGAATGTGAATGTTCTGTTGATATCTTTACCTGCTTGGGAGACATATAGGAAGCATCTTAACAAAGATCAATTGAAGAAGACTGTTGATACTTGTTTGGATTTGAGTGGGAAGTTTGATAATGTTAAGTATTATTCTTTTTTTAGTGATACACGTTTTGTAATCGATGATTTCGCGAATGCTGATCATTTGAATGATCAAGGAGCGGAGAAGATCAGTAAATATATAGATCAAATATTAAAATAATTTTCTTATTGCAAAACTACTAAATATTAGTTAAGTTGTCCATTCCGAATGTTATTACCGGAACGACAAAAAATAAATAGAGGTGCAAGATGCTTAAAAAATCAGTTTTAGTTATGTTTATAATTTCAATGTTGTTTATGATGTCATGCTCAGATGATCCGACCAGTAGCGATCCTACAAGTAACAAAGATAGAGTCGTTGAGTTAAATTATTTTTGGTATAGTTCACTTGATTCTGCATGGGTTAAGATGACTGATGGGGTATATGATTATGATATCTATGATAGATTGGAAAGCACTATTTTAACAGATATTGAAGAGTCATATGTTTCAACTATGGAATTTAACTATAAACTGCCAAGTGATCTATTTCCTGAATATTTTATGATAGGTAATACAAGAATAAATTTAACATATGATTCAGGTAAGACAAAAGAATTTACTTGGATGTTTTTAAATGAATTTGATGTTTACGAAGAATTTGTTAAAACCGAATATACTTACGAAAATAATTTGTTAGTGAGTGCGGTAGAAAGTTATAACGATTCAAAGGAATGGGTTGAGATGAATTATGAGAGCTGGGCATATGAATCGGGTAGGCTTGTAGATTATATTGAAACGGATGATGAAAGGATCATTTACAGATATGAAAATGATAAGTTAATAGAAAAACTGAAATATGATTGGATGCCAGAATGGGTATGGTATATTATGGAAATAGAGGAATATACTTACCAAAACGAACTTTTAAAGGAAAAGATCATATTTGAAAATATCAGTGGGGAATTTGAACAATCGAGAAAAGAAATATATGAATATGATGGGACGCATTTGATAAGTGTTTTAAGTGAATATTATACAGGTTCCGAATGGGAAAATTCATATAAAGTAGAATATGGTTATGATGATAGGTGGAATTTTGTTAGCAGAATTGAATACGATTGGGATTATGCAAAGAATGTCTTTATTCCTGAATATAAATATGATTTCACTTACGAAGAAATAAGTGGTAATTTTAGAGATATTACGAAAGCTTTAAACCCGGAATTGTTTTATACAGGTATGAGTTATGATGAGATATATTTTGAACCTGCTCCTTCGAAGATTGATAATAAGGTTAAAAAAGTTTTAGAACTGTTGGAAGAGAAAAAATAAATAGAGGTGCAAGATGCTTAAAAAGTCAGTTTTAGTTATGTTTATAATTTCAATGTTGTTTATGATGTCATGCTCGGATGATCCAACCAGTAGCGATCCAGTAACTGCATATAGGATGGTTGAAAGAAATGATTTTGATTATGAACCAGCAACTAATACTTGGATACTTTCATCAGAATGGAATTTAGATTATGATACGTTTGGCAGAATTGAATTCGATTATGGTATAGATTACTATGATGGTGATCAAGAACAGGAAACTTTTGCATACGATAATACTTCAACAGTTTTACCATCAGAATTTATAAATTATGATGATGCCAAAGATTGGATCATTGATGAAAGAGCTGTTTTTACTTACGAAAATGGAAAAGTTAAAGAAGCGATACAAGAATATTATTTAGAAGGTAATATTGCAGCTAGTATAAAAATTGAATATACTTATGAGAATAGCTTACTTACTTCGTTTATCATATATGAAGATAATGCTGGTGTCTGGGAAAAAACTTCAGAAAAAACATGGGCTTATACATCTGGACAACTTACAGAGTACATAAATGCTTACAGTGATGGTTATAGTAATAAATCCACTTATTCATACGAGAATGATAAATTAAGTGAGATGATTGAGTATGATTGGAATGTTGTGGGATGGGAATTATACAATAAATCGGTTTATTCTTATGAAGATGGGAAATTAAAAGAAGTTGTAGATTATCAATATTACAATTCTGAATGGCGTATTAAGAATAAAACTATTTCCCTCTATACAAACGAACATTTATCAAGTGAGATCACTTCTCTTTGGGATGATTATGAACAAGTTTTGAAAAATTATTGGAAAACTGGATTTGAATATGATGAAAATTGGAATATTGTCGCATATATTTATTATGATTGGGATGGAGGAATGAATGAATATGTTCTTTCTTTTAAGACAGAATTTATCTATGAAAAAGCTCATGGAAATTATAGAGATATACTAAAAGTAATGAATCCTGATATATTTTATACTGGTTTAATGATGTTTCCAGATGAAGTTATGCCTTCAAAGGGATTAGATAAGGATACAAGGTTCTTTGAATTTTTTAAAAGATAGATAATAATGTCGTAAATATATATACTTCTTATAAGTGATGAAATATCATTATGCTGAAGGAGAACAAATATTATGAAGAATAAATTATTATGTTTAGTTTTGATCATTACTTCTTTTTTATTTCAAGGTTGTGGACCCTTTTCAATAGCTCATCCTATCAGAAGAATGAATTCATCGACATTCATAGATGATAA
>WTAK01000331.1 GCA_013139625.1 Candidatus Delongbacteria bacterium
TACAATCTAAATAATGTAGTTCTCTTAGACTTATTTAGTGGGACAGGTGTTATTTCATTTGAATTTCTCAGCAGAAATGCAAAAAAAGCTGTCATGATCGAAAAAAATATAAAATTTATTAAGATCGCAGAAAAGAATATATCTAAACTGAATATTCAAAATATCACTGCTTTAAAATCTGATGCAGTCAGATATGTTGCAAATTTAGTTAGATCAAAAGCTGATATACAATTTAATGTTATATTTATGGACCCACCTTATGATGATGAAAACATCACTAAAGATATACTTGATCTAATATTTAACAATCTCGAACTTTTCCCTGAAGAACTGCTGGTGATCACTGAAACGAATAAGGATTTTGAACCTATCATAAACGATCAAATCGAAATATATAAATCAAAATCTAGCGGTAGAACAAAAATGATGATCTTTAGGAGAGTACTATAATGGATATAAAAAATTTAATAACTAAAACTTTAGCTGAATACTTTATTCCAAAAGTTGTTAGTGACTTTATTGTTCTTACAGATAAAAGCGGCCTAACTAAATCGAATTTTATTGATCTTGTGACTAAAAAACATTCTTATCAAGATCAAATCCTTAAATATTTCAGCAATTGTAAGCTCAGTGATATCAACACTTTATCTGAAGCTATTGATAAGCTTGGAATTGAACAATGTGCATTCGCTATTTTCAATATCTCCTTAATCGATCAACTAAATAAAAACAATTTGGAAGAATTCTCTGAAATATTTGAGAAAGAAATATTTACTGCAGTAGCATCCTACACTATTGCTAAAGAATCAAATATGAGATCTCCGTGGAAAGCTTATTTGGCAGGATTGTATTCTAATATCAGTTACTTCTTGCTTTATAAACACTTCCCTAAAGAATTCAATAATATTATTGACCCAAAAATGAATTCTATCAGCAGAATAAATTTCGAATGGGAAACTTTTGGCATGACACATTCGGATATTTCATGGCTATTACTTGGAAGAGCAGGAATACCTGAAGATATTAGAGAACCTGTAAAGAATCATCATATTAAAAAAGCACAGTCGGCAATTGGAAAAAATAGCACCAATGAAATTTCACTGGCTGTTTATTTCGGATCTATGATGACAACTGTATTTTATGAAGATTATCTACTCACATCTATGTTTAAAAAAGATATTAAGACTTTCTTAAAATTAGATATTGAGCAAATCGAATCTTTGGTAACAAATGTCATTACAAACTTTAGAAAAGAAATGAATTTGTTGAATTTTGAAAATATCATTTTTCCGGGATATTTTAAAATAATCAATTGGTTTGATAACAACCTTGTCATGGCAGCTGCTGAATTAAAAGAAGCGAAGGCTCTTTTGAACAAAGAAAAAAAACAAAGATTGAAATTCCAAAAAGTACTGGAATCATATAATAAAAAATTGGTAGGAATTGCTATCAAAGACCCTTTAACAGGTATTTACAATAGAAGATATCTGACAGAAAGATTGAATGATGAATTTCTTAAAGCTAAGAAATATAAATCTTCCTTTTTAATAATCACTTGTGACATTGACCATTTTAAGAAAATCAATGATACTTATGGGCATGGATTTGGTGATGAAGTATTGGTTAAATTAGTAAAAGTTATTGCTAAGACCATTCGAAAAGCTGATCTTTTAGCTAGAATAGGTGGTGAAGAATTTATTATTCTTTGTAATCAAACAAATGATTATGATGGAATATTGATCGCTGAAAAAGTCCGAAGTCAAATTGAAAAAACTATTTTTACTTACGAAAAAAATACTACAGTTCCTGTTACCATGAGTTTTGGTGTGGCTAATTTTACAAAAGATATTAAATCTGTTCAAGAATTGATGGAGCTGTCTGATAATAGGCTTTATCTTGCGAAGGAGAATGGGCGTAACAGGGTTGTTTATACCGATTCTACAAATGAAGCGTTGATGTAATGTTTTCGGATAGGCATGGGAGCCTGTCCCTACAGGATCATTACATCATTTCTATACTGCATTTCACTTTCAAAATAAATATCACGAATTTTATTCAATCTCTCAATTGAAACATCTTTAAAATTAAAATCTTCACTTATATCGATCCTCAGCTCTTCCCTGCTGAAAGTTATAAAATTATTAATACTATTACCTTTTTTATAAAATCTCAATATCTGTAATATTCTGAGACCATCTATCTTTTCATGGCAGGCTCTGATAAAATTCTGCTCTGTCTTAAAATTATTTCTCAGAGGAGACCAAATATCATTCCCTAAAGTTCCTGCAATAAAATCATCTATCGGAGTTGAGGCATTGTCTTTGTATAATTCACTGAAAAGCTCATAGGTCTTCCCCACTTTTTCAAAACCCTGAATACCATAGAATGGATAACTTTCCCAGTTACCTGAAATACCTTTGATAACAGCAGGACCAGTACCGAATGGAACTCTATCTGAAGCTCTTGGAGAAGGCTTGACAACTTCAGTATTAGAAATAATGATCTGCCCTGCCTTCTTCATTCTATTAACAAAATAAAAATCTTCTCCTGCTTCTTTTGGAGTGATACCGTTTATCTTTCTATATCCGGCTATTTTAAAGGTTATTGCTGAGCCAAGTGCTGCGAATGAATACGGAGAGCCTATTTTCAAT
>WTAK01000231.1 GCA_013139625.1 Candidatus Delongbacteria bacterium
GCAGTTTATTATCATGATTACCACGGGTGGAGTGACACGATGACTAGTACAGACGAAGCCTGTAATGCTTTCACGGTGAAGGAAGGTGATGGGGGGTGGTTGTCAGGTGTAAGCTTCTTTACTTCGGTTGACAGTATTGATTATACAGTGAAAGTGTATGGTAAGTATTCTGATGGCAAGTTGTCAGATGAATTATCTTCGATCTCAGGTAGTATTACGAATCATGGATTTCACACTATTGATCTCATCGACCAACCTTTTTTAATACCGGGAGACAATTTCTATATTTACCTATATCTTTCTGACGGAGGGCAACCTTATGATCAGAGTTCATATATACCATCTGCTTGGTTAACATACCAATCTTCTGCATCTCCTGGAGAAAGTTATTACAAAGATAGGGAAGAATGGGTTGATCTTTATGATAATACTATCATTTCAAATCCAGGAACTGCAAATTTTTGCATAAAAGGGTTAATGATAAATGAGGTAGGCATAGATCAAGCGGATAATTCTATCTGGGGATTCGAACTTGAACAAAATTACCCTAATCCATTCAACCCTAATACAACTATAAACTTCTCAATTCCACAGAATAACTCGAAAATCAAACTGCTTATTTACAACGTGAAAGGGGAATTTGTAAGTACGCTTTTCGATGGAGTGAAGAATGTTGGTAAGCACTCAGAAGTATTTAATGCATCACATCTAAACAGTGGAGTTTATTACTACTCACTTGAAGTTAATGGTGTAAGGCAATCAGCTAAGAAAATGATTCTAATAAAATAGTAGGAGCTAAAATGAAAAAATTCATCGTATTGGTCTTATTTATGACTATCTCAAGTATGTTTGCTCAAGAACTGAGTTCAAAAGAGCAGGTATTACTCACTGAAGGTTTTGAAAATGATACTTTCCCTCCAACTGGTTGGGCTTTGAATACAGCTGGAGCAGGATTTATAGAATCAACAACGACTGGTGGTGGTTTTATTCATAGCGGTCAAAAAGCAGCTGTTCACATGGATAATGCTGGTGCACAAGATGATTGGCTCGTTACTCCATTAATCACAATCCCTGCCGGAAATAGTGCAACTATAACGTTCTGGGAAACTGTGTATTGGACACAGTATATGAATGGAGTTAATGAGGTCGGTGTTTCAACTGATGGTGGTGCAACATTTACAATAGTTTGGCAGGAAGATGCTGCTTATGTTGCTGCGAATATAATTGATGGTGAATATGTTTCCGCTTCGGCATCTTTACAAGTTTATGTTGGTCAAGATATTCATATAGGATTTCATTATACAGGTGACTATGGTTGTCAATGGTATATTGATGATATCGAAATATTTTATGATGAAGAAGCACCTACGATTAACAGTATAGTAGCAAATCCTGCTTTATCTCCTGATCTGGGAGCATATTTAAATAATGATATGGTTATAGAGATGAACCTATCAGATCGATCTGGAATAGCTACAGTTGTAGGACATTATACATTTGATGGAGGTGTAACTATAACTGATGTGATGTTTGCACCTGCAAAAGATATTGAACAGATATGGATAGGTACAATTTCTGCGAGCTCTACAGTTGAATCAGGAACAATAAATTTTGATCTTACAGACATAGGAGGTATATCTACAACTACAACAGATTATGATATAGATTTTATTTTGGATACAGAATCGCCTGACTTTCACTATGTTAACGGATTAATGTCTTTTGTGAATGATCCAGCTGATATTGAAATAAATTTTTATGATGAATCGGAAATAATTTCCTGCATCGGACACTACTCAAAAGATGATTGGTTTACTCAATACGATTTTAACCTTATTCCAGCGAAAATATATGAGTATAAATATTTAGGATCAATTCCGGCTGAAACTGAATTAGTTCTAGATGGTAAAGTTAAATTTACTATTGAAGATGCAGAAGGCAATATTACAATTTCAGATGAATATATAATGAAATGGATACAAGCTTATCCATCAACGTTCGATCTTAGAACCTCTTTGGATAAGAACTATGTTACTGCAGTAAAAAGTCAACAGGGAGGGACTTGCTGGACACATGGAGCTATGGCCTCAATGGAAAGTAATCTATTGATGTCCGGTGTTTGGGAAATGGTCGGAGAGACTGGAGAGCCTGATCTTGCTGAATATCATTTGGATTGGTGGAATGGTTTTAATGAATACAATAATGATGATATTGATCCTCCTAACGGAGCAGGACTTGAAGTGCATATGGGTGGAGATTATCTTGTAACTGCAGCCTATATGAGTAGAGGTGAAGGTGCTGTAAGAGATATTGATGCTCAATCCTATGATGTTGCTCCGAGAAGAAGTGAAGCAACATATCACTATTATTATCCAAGAGATATAGAATGGTATAATACAGATGATACTTGGGAAAGTCGTAGTCTTATTAAAGAGAAAGTTATCCAATACGGTGTAATGGGTACTTGTTTGATGTATGATGGTGCCTTTTTAAATATGGAATACGAACATTACCAACCACCGTCAGATCATCAGGACCCTAATCATGCAGTAGCTATTGTGGGGTGGGATGATGATAGAGAGACTCAGGCACCAGAAGGACGAGGTGCTTGGCTGATAAAGAACAGTTGGGGAGATTGGTGGGGAGATTATGAAGGATATTTTTGGATATCTTACTATGACAAACATTGTACCAAGAATATCGAAATGGGTGCGATTTCGTTTATAGATGTAGAACCACTGATCTATGACAATATTTACTATCATGATTATCATGGATGGAGAAGTACAATGACCGAAGTGGATGAAGCATTTAATGCATTTACTTCACTGAAAGAAGAAGAGTTGGTAGCTGTTAGTTTTTATACTGCGAAGAATAATGTGAATTATACAGTAAATGTTTACAATGACTTCAATGGAATAGATCTGCAGAATCTTTTATCAACTTCGACAGGTTATATTGAATACAAAGGTTTTCATACGATTGATCTTCCTTCGATTGTGACTATTTCTGCTTCAGATGATTTTTATATTGAAGTAGTATTCTCACAAGGTGGTCATGCGTTTGATCAAACTTCTGACATTCCTGTTCTTCTAGGTTCAAAATCTAAAACTATTGTTGAATCGAGTGCAAATGCAGGGGAGAGTTATTATAAAAGTGGTGGTGTATGGTTAGATCTATTTGATAATACCGAAATAGAATATCCTGGAACAGCAAATTTCTGTATAAAAGGTCTTTGTGATGATGATACTGGTATAGATAATTCAGAAATTAGAATAAACGGTTTTGAGTTAGAGCAGAATTACCCTAACCCATTTAATCCTTCTACTACGATAAGCTTTACTGTTCCGCAGGATAATGCTCAGATCAAGCTAACTGTTTATAATGTGAAAGGAGAACTGGTTAATAATTTATTTGATGGAATTAAAAATATAGGCAAACATAGTGTAACTTTTAATGCAAATAATCTAAACAGTGGAGTTTATTACTATTCAC
>WTAK01000042.1 GCA_013139625.1 Candidatus Delongbacteria bacterium
GAATCATTATTGATCGTAAACTTCTTAACAGGATTAAAATTCAGTTTTTCCACAGTAGGTATATTCTTATTCTTGTAGGTTTTTATACCATTTTTTTCAGTAACAGTGCAAGTCTCTACTTTCTTTGTACAACTGACCAATAAAACAATGCTGATCATACCTAATAAGACTATTATTCTCCTCTTCATTTTAGGCTCTCCAATATATTAATGTTATTGAATAAATATGTAATGTATTTTTAGGTGATGCTTGGTTGTGATGATTCGTGCGGTGGAAATTTCAAGATTAAAATAAGGAAATATCACTAATTACGCAACAAAAATCACTTACGATATAAATTGTTGTATAACCGGATCAGCAGATGCCTCGATCTCTTGGATATTCCCATCAAAGATTATTCTGCCTTCATGGATCATAATAACCCTATCAGCGATCTTCCTAACTGATCTCATATCATGAGTGATCACAATCGAAGTAAGATTATACTTGGAGTTCATATCTAAAATAAGGTCGTTAATGATATCTGAAATTACAGGATCTAACCCTGTGGTAGGTTCATCATAGAGAAGAACTTCAGGTGCCTGCATAACAGCTCTTGCCAGTGCAACTCTTTTCTTCATCCCTCCAGAAAGCTCAGAAGTATGCAATTTTTCAATTCCCTCCATGCCTACCAAAGATAATTTCTCAGAGATCTCTTTCTTAACATCATCAAGTTTAAGGTTCGTATGCTCAGTTAAAGGTAAAGCTAAATTTTCTTCAACGCTCATAGAATCAAATAGGGCACCTGATTGAAAAAGCATTGCAACTTTCTTTCTCAGAGAATAAATATCCTTATTATTCAGATGTAAAATATTTCTACCCTCAAAGGTAACTTCACCTTTATCAGG
Organism: Candidatus Delongbacteria bacterium; assembly: GCA_013139625.1. Lineage (GTDB taxonomy): Bacteria > UBA4055 > UBA4055 > UBA4055 > UBA4055 > WTAK01. The sequence goes on from WTAK01000042.1 coordinate 888, forward strand.
CTCAAGTAAGCCATTCAAATGTTTTATAAGAACGGATTTTCCAATTCCTGATCTGCCGATCACGCAAAGTATCTCGCCTTCAAAGATATCAAAACTAACATCCTTTAAAACATCTTTAGTTCCAAATGATTTGGATAAGTTCTTTATTGAAAATAATATTTTGTTAGAATGTTCCATTATCTCTGTTCTTAATTTATAACATTATTAATGCTATTACCAGATCCGCAATAAGTATCAGAACCGATGAAAGTACAAAGGCTTTTACAGTGGCTTTACCAACACCTTCTGCCCCACCTCTTGCTTCAAATCCTACATAGATCCCAACGGTAGAAATTATCCCGCCAAATACAGCTGTTTTGACTAATCCTATAGTAACATCCATTATATCAAAATAATTTTGTACTTCGTTGAAGAATTCATTAAAATTCAGATCAAAGAATATATGAGAGATCAAAAATCCACCCATAACGCCTATAAAATTTGCGAAGATCACTGCTATAGGCAACATTATAATAGCTGCGACAAATCTTGGTACTGCTAAGAATTCTATTGGTTCTATTGCCATTGATTTTAAAGCATCTATCTGCTCGGTCACTTTCATTGTACCTATTTCAGCTGCAATTGAAGCTCCATATCGACCAGCCATTATAACACCTGTTAAAACTGGACCTAATTCCATTACCATCATTTTATAGACTGACACACCAAGATAGGTTAATGGTACAAGATCTACCATTTGCTCACCTGTCTGATACGCAGTAACCGTACCGGTAAAGAATGCAACACTGATTATAAGAATAATTGATTTTACGCCTACTTCAAAAGCTTGGTTGAAAAATAGATCTCTTCTCTTTAAAACAGTAAAACTCTTTAAAAGCGTATTTTTTGATAAATTAATATATTTACCTGCTTCTACAAAGAAAGTGATATAAAATCTGCCAATTATCTCAAAAATTTTCATTTATAACTTGGTTAATTATAGTTAAGTGTAAAATTTATCAGTAATTAATATAAAAATCAAGGTAATTTAGGGATTATATTGAAAAATTACTCTTGCGCAATTCACAAAGATTTCTTATGTTCATTAATTATTATTAACCCAAAGGTACAATGCGTAAATATATTTTTCATACCGATTTCCAATATTCTGTAAGCAAAGATTGTTATCTTGTTTGGTTAGAGATATTAGACGAAGACAAAAGCATCAATAAGTTTGGTACTAAGGAAGATATCAATGATCTGTTTTTCAAGAACAGTATATCAACTTATGATACCGTAAGTACCGATTTCTACATTCCTCATTACAAAAATGTTCGGATGCTAGATTCTTATGATGAGGAATTATATCCTGAATTAGAAGCAGAACTTGAACAAGTCATGTTCTTAAAGAAGTATGTAGACTGTGCTCTTGTACCATTTTACGACTATTCATATTTTGTTAAACAAGTTAACCTGATGAAAAACACTGATTATTCAGTATCAAAATCTTTTCAGTTTTATACTAAATTCAATATATTTATTAGAAAATTGATAGAGAAGAAATATTTCATCCCGGGTTTCTACAGAGAAGATGGTGAAGATGAATATGAATTTAGCTATTATCCTTATTTTACAAATCAGATCAAACAAAAATTAAAAATATTCATGGATAACATTCCATTAATTTCTATAGTTGATAAAGGTGCTATCGAAAATAAAAAGGAGTTTATAAACAATTTACTCCGTTCTCAAATGAATTCAATTATTCAATATTTACTTACAAAAGGGGATGCTTCTGAGTATGTTGACAGGATATTAAGATCAAGTAATCTTGCACATTTGGTAATAAAGAATGAGAATGTAAAAATATGTGACTATAATTTTGAAGAATGGAAGAACTGGGTATCTACGATAACTTCAAATTACAAATTTGTTCTTAGCTTCAGCGAAACTGATGATCAATGCTGGAGAATAAATTATGGACTAAAAGATGAAGATAAGATCATTAGTGCAGAAGAAATATATAAAGGTAGTAATGAATTAATAACATTCTTCATTTCTGAACTTATACGTGCCTCTCAGTTCACTCAATATATCAAAGATTCATTGTTGTCACCTAAGCCTGAATTTGTAGATCTCACAGAACAGGAATTATTAAGATTTCTAAAATATGATACAAATGACCTAAAGAAAAACAGGATTATTGTACTTTATCCTAAATTCTTTAAAGGTATTAAAAAGTTGAGAGCAAAAGTTTCATTTCAGAGAAGATCATATGCTACTATGTCAAAAGGAATGATGTCAAATCTTATATTGGACTTTAGATGGAAACTCTTTGCAGGGAAAAAAGAGATTGAGATAAAAAGGATTGAAAAACTTTTAGCCGAAGATAAAGAATTTGTCAGGATAGATAATGAATATATAGAACTTGATTTAAAAGCACTTAAAAGAATTATTGCAGGACTTAAATCTGAGGAAGAAAGATTTGAAAATGGAATATCATTTTTCGAGGCATTGAATTATGATATATCAGATGATTTCGAAATAGATAAAACACATCTATTGGATGATCTTATGAGTAAAGAATCATCTGATGAAATTTTTAAGATCGACTCTGAGATCGAAGGATTTCATGGCACATTAAGAAAATATCAGGAAGATGGTGTCGCTTTCATTAAATTCTTAGATAATATGGGTCTGAGTGTTATACTGGCTGATGATATGGGATTGGGTAAGACAATACAGATCATTGCATTATTGCTCCTGAAAAAGCCTGTAAAACCTGTACTGATCGTAACTCCAACTACCCTTTTGTATAATTGGGAACTTGAAATAAAGAAGTTTGCACCTACGATCAAATCATATCTTCACTACGGAGTAAACAGGAAGAAAGACATTAAAGATATCGTTAAAGATTTCAATGTAATTCTTTGTAGCTATGGAGTGGTAAAACGTGATCTTGATATGTTCCTGAAATATTCTTTCGATTCGATCATAATTGATGAAGCTCAATATATAAAGAATCCTTTAAGTGACCAGGCAAAAGCGGTAAAACAACTTATTGGGGACAATAAATTTGCTCTGACAGGAACACCGATTGAAAATAGGCTTATGGAGCTTTGGTCTATAATGGATTTTGTAAACCCGGGTTTACTTCTTGATTCAAATCAATTTCTTAAAAAGTATGAAATTCCTATTATGAAGAATGATGATGAAACTAAGAAAGAGCAGCTTTATGGAGTAATATCTCCATTTGTTCTCAGAAGAATGAAAACAGATAAAAACATCATTACAGATCTACCAGAAAAACAGGAAACTAAGATATATCTTCCATTGACTGATGAACAGATAGTATTGTACGATAAAGAAATAAGCCAGGTAGAAAAAGATTTTGGGAGTGGCAACAAGTTAAAATCCAAGATGAATATGCTTGCAGTTATCACACGTTTAAAGCAGATCTGCAATCACCCCGTAAACTACCTGAAAGATGGTTCTACTGACCTTTATGGAAGATCTTCAAAATTAGACTCATTAAGACAGATGATCAAAACTATTGATCAAGAGGAAAGAAAGACTTTGATCTTTACTCAATTCGTCCAATCCGGCAAGTTGATAAAGTCACACCTTGAAGATTCTCTAGGAAAGGATATACTTTTCTTTCACGGAGGATTAAACTTGAATAAACGAAGAGATATGGTTGAAAGATTTGAAACAGACAAAAATGTTCCGGCAATGGTATTATCTCTTAGAGCAGGTGGTTTAGGATTGAATTTAACTGCGGCAAACTATGTTTTCCATTATGATAGATGGTGGAATCCTGCTGTTGAAAATCAAGCTGTTGATAGAGTTCACAGGATTGGACAAACTAGAAACACATTCGTATATAAATTTATCATAAAAGATTCTCTTGAAGAGAGGATCGATGAACTTATAGAATCAAAGATAAAACTTTCAGATGGGATCATTCCTAAGGGAGAAAGCATTATATCTGAACTATCTGAGAAAGAGTTCATAAAATTAATTCGAAGGATGTAAGGCTTTGGAAAACAACGATAACGACAATAGCAATAATAATCAAGAGCACAATTGGTGGCACTATGTTCTCTATGAAAAATTCTATGAGAATAGTAACATAACCAAATTCAATCTCGGCAGAAAATTATTCAATAAAAGGGCTATCTCCTATTTCGATATTGAAGATAGAACTGTTGAAGCTGTTGTGTTCGATGGGAAGAAAGGGTATTTCGAGGTAGAGATAGAATTTAAACCCATAGCCGGTATTCTAAGAGAAAAGCTAATGGAACTTATCAAAGATAGAATGGATCATGTATTAGATATAATAAATGGTAAGTTTAGTAAAGAATTCTATGAAGAGCTGAAAGAAAATGGGATTGAGATCTTTCCAGGTTGGGCTAATTTCTCATATAAATGTAACTGCAAAAAATCTAAGAAATGTGATCATGTCGCAACTGTTTTACATAGAATAATCAATGAAGTTACTTTTAATCCTATTCTTATTTTTGAACTCAGGGGTATTTCTATTGAAAACATCTATCAAATAATCCTGGATGATGATGATTTTGAACTCAGTGATATTGAATTGCCTAAAGAGCTTACTAATTCATACTATGATGTAGGTAGAACTCCTCATGACGAGGCAAGTATTAAAGTAGCACGATATTATGGTAATGATATTCCTTTTACAGATGCAGATGATATAAAAGAGTCATACTTGAGATTTTCTCAAATTTATCATGGAAAGATCAGAGATGAATTCTATGATATTTATGAAGATATTACACGATATTTGAAGCAGAATATTAAGAAATTTTAAAAGAATAAAAAAAGATCAGAAATCAATTCTGACCTTTTTTTGCTTCTCCCCTGCCACTTTATTTTATCATTAACATCTTCTTCGTAAATGTTTTTGCATCAGCTTTAAGAGTGTAATAGTACACACCTGAACTGAATTGAGCAGCATCAAATTCTATCTTATGGAATCCTCTTTCTCTAATTTCATTTGCTAATGATTTTACTAGCTGTCCAGAATAGTTGTAAACATTCAAGTTAACCATACTTTCATCCTTAAGTGAGAATTTTATCGTTGTAG